>JAISRY010000136.1 GCA_031273385.1 Tannerellaceae bacterium
GGTGTCTCCACTCGCTGCGCTCGGTCGACATGACGTTCTTGCTTGCGCTCGGTTATAATGACGGATACTATTTGTTTTTCACACGATTGTGATTCATCGTCATTATAAGTGCCCAATAAACCTGGTTTATTGGGCACTCGCAAAGGCCATTTCTCAATGACGTTTTCTATTAAATCGCTCATATTCTTTTGATTAATCATTGTACGCTTTGGCTCTTTTTTGTTTTTACCACCCACTTGCCCACTCACCTGCCCACTCACCTGCCCACTCACAATTCCTTTATCCGATGCGGGTTTGAAGCATTATTTTGCGTGTAGTTTCTATGTTACCTGCCCACTCACCTGCTCACTCACTTGCCCACTCTCTACATTATAATAAAAAGAAAATAAGAAATAGGCGTTCCGCCTTTTTTTCTTTTTCTTTTTTTTTGCTGCCTTTTGTCCGCCGCAAAGGGTAGGACATCGCCCCTGCCGGCCTTGCAAGGTTGATTTATATTTCTTACCTTTGCAGCCGTTTGGAGTTTTGAAACAGAATCGGTTTCATTTGGGACGGGAGCTATTTCAAATAGGTCGGGAGCAAATAAAAATGGGACGGGAGCCGTTTTTATTTGCTCCCGTCCCATACGAGTGGAATTATGATCAAAAAAGGACGCCCGCAACAGTTAACGGTCACGCGGTGGGCGAGTGGTTATACCTTTGCCGTCGTTATTCACTGTTCTTCTGCGCCAGAGGAGGAAGAAGATGAGCGTGATGGCCATACAGCAGGTACCAAGGGCTTGGGAGACGTTGGCGCTCAGGTTCAATCCTTCGGGGGCGATGAAGAGGTAGGTGGAACAGACGGTTGTCATGAACAGCGCCGGTATCAGCGTGACGATGTAGCGCTTTTTCGCCGTTGCCAGGTATACGGTGATCGCCCAGAGGGTAAAGGCGGCAAGTGTCTGGTTTACCCATGCGAAATAGCGCCAGATGACGGCAAAGTCGATTTGCAGGATCAGGAAGCCGGCGGCAAACAGCGGGATGGAGACCAGCAGGCGTTTGAGGATAGGCTTCTGATCCAGCTTCAGGAAGTCGGCGACCAGCAGGCGTGCCGAGCGGAAAGCCGTATCGCCCGACGTGATCGGGGCGGCAACGACGCCGAGTACGGCAAGGAATCCGCCCACCGTCCCGAGCCATTCCCTGGTGATGCTATCGACGACGATCGCGGCGTTGTCGTTGCCCGAAGCGGCGGCAAAGAGCGCTTTCCCCTCTTCGGTATGGAAGAAGTAGGTCGCTGCCGCCGCCCATATCAACGCGACGATGCCCTCCGCCATCATTGCGCCGTAAAAGACCGGACGCCCATATTTCTCCTTTTTCAGGCAACGCGCCATCAGGGTGCTTTGCGTGGCATGGAAACCGGAGATGGCGCCGCAGGCGATGGAGACAAACATCATGGGGAAAATGGGCAGCCCGGCGGGGTGGGTATTGTGCAGCCCGTCGGTAAACTCCGGCAAGGCGGGATAGTGGTAGATCATCATCACCAGGATCCCGACCGCCATAAACAGCAAGGCAAAGGCAAAGAGGGGATAGATCTTCCCGATGATCTTATCTATCGGCAGCAAGGTGGCGACGATGTAATAGAGGAAGATCACGATCGCCCAGAAAGCGATGTCGAGGCTGTCGGGCGTCAGTTTGGCCAGCAATCCCGCCGGCCCGGCGACAAAGACCGCGCCGACAAGGATCATCAACAGGAGGGTAATGCCGCGCATCAGCTGTTTGCAATGCCGCCCCAGATAGCGGCCGATCAGCTCCGGCAGGCTTTCGCCATTGTTGCGTATAGACAACATACCGGAGAGGAAATCATGTGTGGCGCCGGCAAAAATACTGCCCAGCACGATCCACACAAAAGAGGAAAGGCCGAATTTGGCGCCCATAATAGCGCCGAAGATCGGCCCCAGTCCGGCAATGTTGAGGAATTGAATCATAAATACTTTCCATGTCGGCATTGGCACATAGTCTACACCATCTTGTTGTGCATAAGCGGGCGTGACGCGATCCGGTTCAATACCGAATACCCGTTCGATAAACGCGCCGTAAACGAAATAACCGCCCACAAGCAGGGCGAGACAGCAAAGGAATGAAATCATGGCATTATAAGTTTATAGAGTGTTACATTCATATTAATTCAATAGTCGTTTGACGGTTTCGGATATCGTCCGGCCATCGGCTTTTCCGGCCAGCGTTTTGCCGGCTATTCCCATGACCTTGCCCATATCTTTGGGCCCCTCCGCTCCGGCCTCTGCGATGATGGCTTTGAGCGCCTCCTCCAGTTCCCCGGCGGACATCTGACGGGGAAGATACCCCTCGATGGCGGCAATTTCGGCCAACTCGTTTTCGGCCAGTTCGGGCCGTCCCTGTGCGGCGAATATCTCCGCGCTTTCCTTGCGTTGCTTCACCATCTTCTGCAAGATCCTGACGGCTGCTTCGTCGGTCAGTTCGCCGTCCCCGCCTTTGGCGGTCTTTGCTTCCAGAAACTCTTTCTTGACACCGCGCAAGGCCTGCAATCGGATCTTGTCTTTCGCCAGCATAGCGGCTTTGATGTCTTCACTTACCTGTTCAAATAGATTCATAATAATTAGTGTTTTATGTGTTATTTATTAAAAATAGATCACCGGCCTGCCCTCCGAAAGGGAAGCGGCGCCGTCCTCTGACGGCGGGCGATTGGCGGTCGCCGTCTGTTCCCCCTGGGAGGTCTTGTTACGGGCGGCTCTAATGATTTTCGGGTCACGGCAATAGGTCGGGTTTTCCTCCAGCAGGGTGATAAAAGCGTCGTCGTCCAGCTCTTCGGGCGAAAGGATGGCATACTTCACGCCGGCCTGCCGGTGTCCGCCTTGCGTGGCGTCATCATAGCCATAGTCTGCCAACAGTTTCCTCTTTTTCTTCTGTGCGATCTCTTCTTCTTCCGCCTTGCGGATATCTTCTTCCGTCATACGGGCGTTTCCCGCCTGCTTCAGCTTATCCATTTCGGGGATGTTCTCGCGGCCGAAACCGGAAGCGAGGATGGTGATCTTTATCTTTTGGCCTAACGCCTGGTCTTTGGAAAGCCCCCAGATGACCTTGATCTTTGCGGTATCGAATCCCGCCATGAAGGTCTTCACCTGCGTCATCTCTTTCGTCAGCATCTTCGCTTCGTCCGAATAGGAGATGTTGAACAGGATCTTCTTTGCCTTGAACGCATCGTTGTTGTTCAGCAAAGGCGATTCGAGGGCGCTGTCTATGGCGGTCTGGAAACGGTTGTTCCCCTCTCCGAAGCCATTGCTCATCAGGGCGACGCCTCCGTCTTTGAGCGTTGTCCGCACATCGGCGAAGTCCAGGTTGATCACCCCCTCTACGGTGATGATCTCGGAAATGCTCCTGACCGCCGTCGTCAGCGTGCTATCGGCTTTGGCAAAGGCGGTATCGAGGTCTTCGTCGGCATAGATATCCAGCAGGCGTTCGTTGCTGATCACCAGCAATGCATCGACATTCTTCCGCATCTCTTCCACGCCGTACAGGGCCTGTAATATCTTGGGTTCGCCCTCAAAGGCGAAAGGAATCGTGACGATCCCCACCGTTAGGATATCCATCTCTTTGGCGATCCGCGCGATGACGGGAGCGGCGCCCGTCCCCGTTCCTCCCCCCATACCGGCGGTGATAAACACCATCTGCGTTCCGTCGCCGAGGAGTTGCTTTATATCGTTTTCGCTCTCTTCGGCTGCCCGGTGGGCAAGCTCGGGATTGTTCCCGGCTCCCAACCCTTTCGTGATCGACTCACCCAGAATTAAATGGTTTGGCACGACCGAATGAACCAATGCCTGTTTGTCCGTATTACAGAGCAGGAACGTGACATCGCGTATCCCCTCCCTGTACATGTGGGAAACAGCATTACCTCCGCCTCCCCCGACGCCGATCACCTTGATGATTTTCGGCTCTTCCACGGGTAGATTGAAATCTAATAGTGTATCGTCCATTGTCTTCTTGATTATAGCTGTTGCCGGTTATTCATTGATCCTCATCATCCTTAAAAAGCTCTCCCATTCCGACTTCCACCTTTGTTTTGACCTTATGGAAAAAGCCTTTCTTCGGCGGCGCCTGCATGGGTGGCGGCGTCGGGGCGGGAGGAGGCGTAGGCTTCACATCCGGCACAGGCTCCGGTTTCGGCGGCGGGGGGATATAGGCCGCACAGTTTTGCGTCCCCTGGTACAGCAGGCCGGTAGCGACGAGGCAGGCGGAATCCGCCGCCGTATCCGTCTTTTCGACGATCCCTTTGCGTATGGCGGCATAACGGACAGGTTTCCCCAGCCGTTCGCCGATCATGTTCTTCAGGTTGTTCAATGCCGAAGCTCCGCCGGTGATCACGATTCCCGCTCCCAAGGTGTTCACGATGCCCGTCTCTTCCAGGCGGAAGCAGACATTCTCCAGGATCTCCCGGCTGCGTGCTTCTATGATGAGGTTGATTTCGTTCTCTTTCTCCTTGTCTGCCGCTGCGCTGCCGTAGGTTTGCTTGATCCGCTCGGCCTCCTCCTCCGTTACGTTCAGCTTTTTCAGGTCTTTGGTGATCAGGTTTCCACCTAAGGGGATGACGTACAGGCCGACCAGCACCCCCTCCCTGTAAACGGCCAGCGAGGTCACTCCCGCGCCAAAGCCGATCAGGGCGCATCCCTGCTCTTTCTCGCTTTCGCTCAACACCACATCGGCCAGAGCAAGGGGGGATACCACGATACCGGCTATTTTGATGCCGGCGTGTTCCTGGATGCTTTTGATCATGTACTGCCGCAAAGAGGGACGGCCTACGATCAGTTTGTACCGCGCTTCGATCTTTTTGCAGGGAACGCCCACCGGATGGGCTTCCAGCTTACCGTCCAGGTAATAGGCGGGCGATACGATATCCAGCACGTCGAGCATGTCCGGTTTGCAGGCCTTGCATGCTTCGTACAAGCGGTCTATCATCTCGTCGGTGACGACGTCGCCGGCCTCCGGCGTATGCGACACGGCGTGTTCGATCGAGCGGACGGACTGTCCTCCGACGCCGACATAGACCTTTTCGATCCTTGACCCGGGCAATCTCCTTTCCAGTTTCTCAATGAGGCGTTTGACCCTGTTGGCCGCCTCTTTGACATTATGTATACACCCTCTCCTGATACAGCCGGCGGAACTTTCCGTCTCACAGGCGAGGATACTGAGCGCGCCGTCGACATTCTTTTTCCCGACCATGCCTGTTATCTGCGACGTCCCTAAATCTATGGCGGCTATAAAGTCCGTGTACATCATATCTGTTTATTTTTTTTAGTACAAACTATCTGATTCCTGTATTTCAAATTAATGACACTGTATTTCTCCCATCCTACCTTGGGAATGGCTTGTTCATAGAACAGTTTCAGGTTGCCCAGCTTCTCCTCGAAATCGTCGAACGTCCCCAGCAGTATCCGGTGGTTTCCCACGCGGGGTATCAGCTCTACTTCGCGGTTCGGATGAACATAGATCTGTTCGATCTGGTCATTCCAGAAATCATTCCCTTGCAAAAATAGTGCAAATTTATATAAGTCGGTTACTGCCCACTCTTTTTCTACATATCCACTTGCAATAGGAAGGTGCGCCACGTAGCGGCTGCTGACCGGCATCACCCCTCCTTTGTCGTCGACGTAATAGTTTCCCCTTGAGCTAATCACCCGTAAGACAGGGATTTTCTGCCTGACTTCCAACCTGACCATTCCCGACGGCGTCTTATAGGCCTGCACGTCGGCGATCATTTCGTTTTTCAGCAGGGCGGTCTCGATCTTATGCGTATTGATGGATTTCATCGGTTGGCCGAGGGCGTACAGGTTGGCCTGTTTCAGCAGGTAGGCCACTTCCGCCTCCGTAACGAAACGCTTGTCGGCGCCGTCTTTCACCTCCACTGAGAAGTTACGGCAAAGGCCGTCCACCCCGGCATCCCTGAAAAAGAAAGCCATGAAAAGAATGTAGCAGAGCAACAGGGCGGCTACAACGACGGAGAGGATGCGGACGAACACTGCTCTAATCTGTTTTTAACGGGTTCAACCAACCGGTCGATGTCGCCGGCGCCAAGGATTAATACCACTTCGTATCTTCCGGAGGCCATCACGTCCAACAACCGCTCCTTTGTACAGAGCCTTTTGCAGGGAATGGAAACCTTGTCGAAGAGCGTCTGAGAAGTCACGCCCGGAATCGGTTCTTCGCGGGCGGGGTAGATGTCCAACAGGATCAGCTCGTCCAACAGCGAAAGGCTGGCGGCGAATCCGTCCATAAAGTCACGTGTGCGGGTATAGAGGTGCGGCTGGAAGATGCCTGTCACCCGCTTTCCGGCATACAGCTCCTTTACGGAACGTATGCTCTCTTCCAGCTCCACCGGATGGTGTGCATAATCGTCGATCAACACGATATCCTCCCGCTTCAGGCGGACGTCGAAACGGCGTTTGGGGCCGGCAAAGGCGGCCATCCCCCTTTTGATCTCGCCGGCGGTCGCGCCATTGAGCCAGGCAATGGCCATAGCAGCGACGCCGTTCTCCACATTCACCCTTACCGGAACGCCCAACCGGACATCGTCGATCTGTATGCCGGGGCCAACAAAGTCGAAGAGCAGCTCCCCCTTTTCCATACGGATACGCCCGGCATGGAAATCCCCCGTTCCCGCCGCCGAGTAGGTATATAGCCTGACACCGTCCCGTAGGCGGGGAGTGACGGGGATACCCTCTTTCATCACCAGGCAACCGCCCGGACGGATGAGGGAGGTGAAATGCTCGAAGCTTTCGCGGTAGGCCTCCGGCGTATCGTAGATGTCCAGGTGGTCGGGATCGGCGGAGGTGATCACCGCCATATAGGGAGACAGCCGGTGGAAAGAGCGGTCAAATTCGTCCGCTTCGATCACGGTCAGGTCGCTCCTGCCGGAGAGCATCAGGTTGCTGTCGTAGTTCTTGAGGATACCGCCCAGAAAGGCGTTGCAGTCCACGTGCGACTGCTTCAGCAGATGGGCGATCATGGAAGAGGTCGTCGTTTTCCCGTGTGTGCCGGCCACGCAAAGCCCGCGCGACGCTTTCGTGATCTCGCCCAACACCTCCGACCGCTTCACCGGCTCGAAACGGTGGCGGCGAAACCATTCCAGCTCCGTATGCGACGCAGGAACGGCCGGCGTATAGACCACCAGCGTATCCCCGGGTGATCTCATCCCATCGGGGATAAGCGCCGCGTCATCGTCGTAATGAATGGCCGCCCCCTCACGGTTCAACTGCTCCGTCAGCTCCGACGGCGTTTTATCGTATCCCGCCACCTGTTTCCCTTTCGAGAGGAAGTAGCGGATCAGCGCGCTCATCCCTATCCCGCCTGCGCCGATGAAATAGACGGCCTTTATGTTCTTTATCTCCATTCGTTTATGATGTTTACCATTTCGTCCACAATGCGTTCGGCGCTGTGATGCAACGCCAGCTTTCCGATATTCCGGCTCAACGCCAGGAGCCGTTCGCCGTCGCCGAGGGCTTCGAGCGCCCTGGCCGCCAATCGTTCCTCCGCCTCCCTGTCGGCCACCATGATCGCCGCCTCCCGCCGAACCAATGCCATGGCGTTCTTCGTCTGGTGGTCTTCCGCCACATTGGGGGAGGGTACCAATATCACCGGCTTCTGCAACAGGCACAGCTCCGATATGGAGCCGGCTCCTGCACGGGAGATCACCAGGTCGGCCGCCGAGTAGGCATAATCCATCCGGGAGATGAACGCCATACAGCGGACGGGCATCCCGTCGTAGGCCTCCAGCCGTTCGCTGATCCCGTCGTAGTAGGCGCGCCCCGTCTGCCAGATGACCTGGAGGCCGGAAGCGCACAGGGCGTCCAGGCTGTTGAAGATGCTCCGGTTGACCGTACGGGCGCCCAGGCTTCCGCCAACCACCAACAAGGTCTTCTTCTCCGGCGAGAGGCCGAAGAACGCCAGCGCCTCCGCTTTCCTGTCCGAAGCCTCTTCCAGGTCTTTGCGTACGGGATTGCCGGTGAGGACGATTTTGTTTGCCGGAAAGAACGCCTCCATCCCCTCGTAGGCGACGCATATCTTACGGGCTTTCCGGGCCAGTAGCTTATTGGTCAGGCCGGCGTAGGAGTTCTGTTCCTGTATCAGCGTGGGGATTCCCTGCCGGGCGGCTGTCCACAGGACAGGGGCGCTGGCAAAACCGCCGACGCCTACGGCGATATCCGGCTTAAATTCTCTCGTTATCTTCTTTGCCAGACGGAGGCTTTTGATCAACCGTCCGGCTACGGCGATGTTCTTGAGCGGTTGAGTCCGGTTAAAACCGCTGACCGGCAATCCGGCTATCCGGTAGCCTGCGGCGGGAACCCGTTCCATCTCCATCCGCCCCTCCGCCCCGACGAAAAGGATCTCCGCATCGGGATACCGCGCTTTAAACGTATTGGCGATCGAGATGGCGGGAAAGATATGCCCCCCCGTTCCTCCTCCGCTTATGATGATTCTATATGGCTTCATGTCACTGTTCATTGTCAACCGCCAACTGTTCACCGTCAACCGCCAACTGTTCACTGTCGACTGTCAGTTGTTCACTATTCACTATTAACTGTTCACTATTCACTATTTCTTCGTCTTCCTCTTCGTCTTCGTCTTCGTTCCCTATCCCGGCTCCGAAACGGCTTATGCTGAGGATGATGCCGAAGTAGACGCAGGAGAGCACCGTCGAAGTCCCTCCCCGGCTAACCAAAGGCATGGGCTGCCCCGTAACGGGGAAAAGCCCTACGGCCACCGCCATATTGGTGAACGCCTGGACGACGATCAGCAGTCCGCATCCCAACACCAGGAACTTGGGAAAGAGCTTGTCGCACCGTCGCGCGATCATGCCGACGCGCCACATCAGTACCACATACAAAAACAGGACGATAAGGCCTCCCGCAATGCCCAACTCTTCTATGATAATGGCATAGATAAAGTCGGAATAGGCTTGCGGCAGGAAGTCGCGCTGCTGCCCGTGCCCGGGCAATTTCCCGAACAAACCGCCCCGGGCGATCGCGATATTCGCGTGCGACACCTGGTAATTGTCGTCGTTGATGACGTAGGTATCGCCGTTTGCCTCTTCGCTTTTATGCATAAACTTGACGATGCGCTTTTTCCATGTCGGCGCGCGGGAGACCGGCTCCAGGTATTTGTCGGGCACGACGACCAGCACAGCGGCAAGCACGAGGCCGGCAAGAAGACACAGGCCGATTAATTTAGCCAGTTTCACGAAAGGTATCCCCCCGATAAACATCAGCAGGCAACAGACCACAAAAAGCATGGCGGCCGTAGAGAGGTTCTCCGGAAAAATGAGGAGGCAAATAGGGATCATCCCGAAGCATATCCATTTGAAGACCTGTGAATCGGTGAACTTCTGCCTTTTACTCAGCAGAAAGGCCACAAAGACGATACAGGAAAGCTTACCGAACTCGGAGGGCTGGAACTTGAACCCAAACAGGCCGATCCACCTATGGGCGTCGTTCGTACTCTCCCCCAGAAAGGGGGTGGCCAGCAACAACAGGGCGGAAAAGGGGAGCAGGATGATCAGGCCGGGAAATAACTTGTAGGGGATATGGTGCAAAATCAGGATCAGGATAAAGCCGAACAGCAGGAAAGAGGCGTGCATGGCGATCGGATCCCAGTGGTTGGCGCGTTTGTAGGCGAGCGTACTGGTCGCGCTAAAGACCTCTACCGCCGATATGAGGATGAGAGACAGGAAAATTATCCATATCACCCGGTCTCCCTTAAACAGTTTGTTTGCCAGATTCATCTCTCTTCGTTCTCCTTTCTTTTTCTTATAAATGAAGTACACACGTTTTAAACAGCTCGCCCCGGTGTTCGTAGTTGTTGAACAGGTCGAAGCTGGCACAGCAGGGAGAGAGCAATACCGTATCGCCTTTCTCCGCCAGTTTGTACGATTTCGTCACCGCCTCTTCCATCGACCCCGCCTCTTCGATCCGCTTGGCCTTACCGTCGAAAAAGGCGTGCAGCCGGCTGTTATCCACGCCAAGGAAGATCAATGCGCGTACCTTTTCCCTGACCGCTTCTTCTATTTCCGTATAGTCGTTCCCCTTATCGAGGCCGCCTAAAATAAGGATGATCTTTGTATGGATGCTTTCCAAAGCATACCAGCAGGAGTTGACGTTTGTCGCCTTGGAGTCGTTGATATAATCTACGCCGCGCACCCGGGCGACCTTTTCCAAGCGGTGTTCGACGCCGGAGAAATCGCTCAACGATGCGCGGATCTTTTCATCCTGTATATCCACAAGCTTGGCCGCAATCCCGGAAGCCAGGGAGTTGTACAGGTTATGCGTGCCTGTCAAGGCCAATAAATCTTGTTCCATAGTATAAATTCCATTTGTTGATTCAATAATAAATAACCTATCGTTCACATATCCTTTTACGCCCTCTTTCCAGCTTTCGGCAAAGGGATAGAGCGTAGCGGCAGGATCGCGCCGCGAGAGTTCCCGCCGGATCACGGGGTCATCGTTCCAGAAAATAAACGCATCTTCTTTTGTCTGATTCCGTATGATACGGAATTTGGCATCGATGTAGTTTTGTATGTCGTAGCCGTAACGATCCAAATGATCGGGCGTGATGTTCAGCAAGACGGCGATATCCGCCTTAAAGTCATACATGTTGTCCAACTGAAAGCTACTCAGCTCAATCACGTAGCAGGCGTGGGGGCTTTCCGCCACCTGTAGCGCCAGGCTGTTCCCTACGTTTCCGGCCAGCCCGACGTCCAGCCCGGCGGCTTTCAGGATATGGTAGGTCAGCAGCGTGGTCGTCGTCTTGCCGTTGCTTCCGGTGATACAGATCATCTTCGCGTCGGTGTAGCGTCCGGCCAGTTCAATCTCCGAGATGACGGGTATGCCTTTTTCCTCCAGCTTTTTAATGATAGGAACCGTGTCGGGGATGCCCGGGCTTTTGACCACCTCCGCGGCTTTCAGTATCTCCTCTTCGGTATGCCGCCCCTCTTCCCAGCGGATGCCCCGACTGTCCAGCATCTCCCTGTACGACGGCTTGATGGCCGACGCGTCGGAGACAAAGACGTCAAACCCTTTCGCCTTAGCCAGTATAGCGGCTCCCGTACCGCTCTCTCCCGCTCCCAATATAACGATCTTCCCTTTCATCCGCCTCTTTACCTCATCTTTAGTGTAACGATCGTGATCACCGCCAGGATAATGCCCACCAGCCAGAACCGCACGACGATCTTGGATTCGGGCACGATGTTGTAGGGCTTTTGTATGATCGCCTTTACCGAGGCGTCTCCGGGCATCTGGAAATGATGGTGCAGGGGGGCGATCTTCAGGATACGCTTCCCCTCGCCATACCGCTTTTTGGTATATTTGAAATAGCAGACCTGTATCAGCACCGAGATACTCTCTGCAAGGAAGATCCCGCACAGGATGGGGATCAGCAGCTCTTTACGGATGATGATGGCGAATACGGCGATGATACCGCCCAGCGTCAGGCTGCCGGTATCGCCCATAAACACCTGCGCAGGATAGGCGTTGTACCACAAAAAGCCGATCGTCGCACCGATAAAGGAGGCGGCGAATACGACAAGCTCTTCCGCACCCGGTATGAACATGACATTGAGGAAAGAGGCGAACTGGGCATGCGAAGAGACGTAGGCCAATATCCCCAACGCGATGCCGATGATGGCCGAGCTACCCGCCGCCAGCCCGTCCAGCCCGTCGGTCAGGTTGGCGCCGTTGGAGACCGCCGTTACGATGAAGATAGTCATCAGCACAAAGATAACCCATGTCGCTTCCGTTTTGTACCTCCCCGCCCATCCCGCCAGAAAGGCATAATCGAAGTTGTTGTTCTTCAGGAAAGGGATGGTCGTCTTCGTCGATTTGGTCTCATTGGAATGGAAATTGACCTGTTCGATCGTATTATCGCTCGTGCTGCGCACCTCCATATTCTCGCGGATCACCACGTCGGGACTGGCAAACAGGACGATGCCCACAATCAACCCCAGCCCAATCTGGCCGATGATCTTGAAATGCCCGCGCAGCCCCTCCTTATTCTTACGGAATACCTTGATATAATCGTCCAGAAAACCGATCGTCCCCAGCCAGACCGTCGTGATCAGCATCAGGATGAGGTAGATATTCGTCAGGCGGGCGCAGAACAACACCGGTATCAGGATGGCGATAATAATGATTACCCCCCCCATGGTCGGCGTGCCCTTTTTATTGATCTGCCCCTCCAGGCCGAGGTCGCGGACGGTTTCGCCTATCTGCAGGCGTTGCAGCCGGTCGATGATCCGCCGGCCGATAGCGGTAGAGATGAAAAGGGAAAGGATCAACGCCAGCCCGGAACGGAATGACACATACTTGAACATCCCCGCGCCGGGGAAATCCAGTTGATCCAGGTAATTAAACAGGTCGTACAGCATATCGTCGTCCTCCTTTTTATGGTTGTTGAGCGGTGAATAGCGTTCGTATCTTCTCCCTGTCGTCGAAAGGGTATTTGACCCCTTTGATCTCCTGATAGTCTTCGTGCCCTTTTCCGGCCACCAGGATAACGTCGCCCCGCTTTGCCAACGCCGCCGCCGTCTTGATGGCCTGCGTGCGGTCGGCGATACACAGGGTGCGTTCCAATCCATCGCCGGACAGTCCGGCCACCATATCGCCGATGATATCCTCCGGCTCTTCAAAGCGGGGATTGTCGGACGTCAGGATCACCTGGTCGCTCAGCCGGGCGGCCTCTTTCGCCATGATGGGGCGTTTCCCTTTGTCGCGGTTTCCGCCCGCTCCCACGACGGTGATGATCCGCCCGCCCACTCCCAGCACCTCCCTGATGCCGTCGAGGACGTTGACTAAGGCGTCCGGCGTATGGGCATAATCGACGATCGCCGTATACCCCAGCGGGGAGAGGATGGTTTCAAAACGTCCGGATACGGGGTGCAGCGCGCTGAGGGCGACCAACGTCTCTTCAGGCTTCTTGCCCAGGGCGATGGCCGCGCCGTATACGGCCAGCAGGTTATAGGCGTTGAAGCGTCCCACGAAACGGACGACGACCTCCCGCCCGTTGATCGCGAGCTCCGTCCCCTCGATATGCGATTCAAGGATCTTCCCCTTGAAATCGGCGGGATGCTGGAGCGAGTAGGTCAACCGCTTTGCCGCCGTATTCTGTAGCATGACCGCGCCCGTCTTGTCGTCTGCATTGGTCAGGGCAAAAGCCGTGGCGGGCAGGCCGTCGAAAAAGGCTTTCTTCGCTTTCAGGTAGTTCTCGACGGTTTTATGGTAGTCCAGGTGGTCGCGCGTGAGGTTCGTAAAGATCCCCCCGTCGAACGACAGGCCGCTGATCCGCTTTTGTTCGACCGCATGCGAACTGACCTCCATAAAGAGGTACTCACATCCGGCGTCGGCCATACGCGCCACCAGGTGGTGCAGGGCGACGGGGTCGGGCGTGGTATGGGTGGCCGGAACCGCTTCGCCGTCGATGTAGTTGCAAACGGTGGAAAGCAGGCCGGCTTTATGCCCCATCTTCCTGAACAGCTCATACAGCAGGGTGGCGATGGTGGTCTTTCCGTTCGTGCCGGTCACGCCGACGACGGTCAGCCTGCCGGAGGGATCGCCATACCACGCCGAAAGCAGTTTCCCCAGCGCAGTGGCCGAATCGTTCACGACGATAAACGTCGCTTTGCCCTGCAGGGCAACGGGTGGCGCCTCTTCGCAAACAACGGCCGCCGCCCCCTTTTCTATGGCGCTCTCCATATAGGCATGGCCATCCGTCACCGTCCCGCGTACGGCGACAAACAGCGAACCGTCTTCCACCCTCCGCGAGTCGGGCCGTATACCGGTTATCTCCATGCCGCCCACTCCTGCGGGCTCCTGCACTCCCAACGCTTCCATCAACTTTCTTAATTCCATATCATCCGTTTTTTATTTCAATACTATATAAACCGTTTCTCCTTTCGGGACGCGCCTGCCCGGGGCGATCGACTGCGACGCCACCTGCCCCATCCCCGACATGGAAACGTTCAGCCCGGCCTTTTCCAACAGGTAAACGGCATCTTTTGCGCCCATCCCCACGACGGAGGGCGTCAACTGCTCCTGTACGGGGAGGTCTTTCAGCGTCACCTCGTTCTGCCGCGCCCCCGCAACCACCCATCCGCTCTTCGCACGCCCCTCGTCTACCTTTATATCCAACGCTTTCAGGACGTTCCTTAACG
Source organism: Tannerellaceae bacterium (assembly GCA_031273385.1). Taxonomy (GTDB): domain Bacteria; phylum Bacteroidota; class Bacteroidia; order Bacteroidales; family Tannerellaceae; genus DFXE01. The sequence goes on from JAISRY010000136.1 coordinate 14,203, forward strand.
CCTCCCTGTCGCCATTCTTCGGGTTGGGCGTCACCGCGGCGGTCGCCTCCACCGGCAGGGAGCGGATATCGAACGTCATCCGGCGGGCATAGATCTTTTCGGCGATAGACTTGACGACCGCTCCCGACATGGCGCCTCCCGAAGCGTACCCGACGTTCGGGCGGCGGATGACGACGATGCAGGAATACCTGGGGTCGTCGGCAGGGAAATAGCCGGCAAAGGAGACTTGGTGCCCGTTGACGCGATACCCCCCTCCTCCGGCGATCTGCGCCGTACCGGTCTTCCCCGCGATACGGATCACGTCGGAAAAGGCGGGTTTGCCAAGCCCCTTTTCCACCACGTCGACCAGCATACCGCGGATCGTCCGCAAGGTCTTGTCCGAACAGATGGAGGAGTTGATCACCTCCGTCGAGAAACGCCTGACCGTCTTCCCGTTTTGCAGAATCTCTTTCGTGAACATCGGGCGCACCATCTTCCCGTTGTTCGCTATCGCATTATAAAAGGCCAGCATATAAATGGGGGGGATCTGCGTCTCGTAACCGAACGACATCCACGGAAGCGTCGTCTTCGACCAGTAATGGAGCGTGTCGTCCGGCATACGGATATAGGCATGGCCCGCCCCCGGTATCTCCAGGTTCAGGTCGGCGTTCAACCCGATGCGGTACAGCCCCTCGACGAACTTTGCCGGCCTTTTCTCGTATCCCTTTAAAATAATCTTGGCCACCCCGATATTGGATGAAAACCAGATCGCCTCTTCTGCGGTGATCCGGCCATATCCCCCCTTGTTCCTGTTGTGGTCGGTCATCTCCCTGCCGCCGTAATAAAACAGTCCGTTTTCGGTGTCGACGATATCGTCAGGCCGGCAGACGCCGTCTTCGAGGGCGACCATCATCGAGGCGACCTTAAAGGTAGAACCCGGCTCGATCATATCGGCCACCGCATGGTTCTGCGTTTCGTAATACGTCCCCTGGCGGGTGCGTCCCATATTGGTGATGGCTTTCACTTCGCCCGTCTTGACCTCCATGACGACGGCGGTACCCGATTCGGCGTCGAGCCTCCTGAGCATGTCGACCAGCGACTTCTCGGTAATATCCTGTATCTCTATGTCGATGGTCGTCAGGATATCCATACCGTCGATGGGGTCGACCTCCACGACGTTCGTCCAGCTCCCTCCCACGCGCTGTACGGAGGTCAGCCCCGGCACGCCGTGCAGCAGGGTATCGTATTGCAGCTCCAGCCCGCTCCTGCCCCTCGTCAGCCCCGTCGAGTCGATATAGCCGTACACGTCGCCGACCGTACGCGAGGCCAGCATCCCGAAAGGCCGTTGCCTCTTGACCTGTTCGCGCGTATAGAACCCGCTCTTATACCGGCTTTGATTCAGGAAAGGAAAGGTCTTGATCTCTTTCAGGTCGGAATAGGAAACCTGCTTGTCGTAAATCCGGTAGGTACGGCTCTTGCTGTCGAGGCCGCGCTTCAGGTGCGCCCTGTAACCGGCCGGCGTACGGTCTTTCAGCTTCCTCGACAGGTAAACGGACAGCGAATCGATCCCCTTTTCTTTCGAATAGAGGAACGTGTCGGCATTGAAGCCGTTAGCCAGGAAGTCGATATACATATAATACAGGGGGACGCTGGTCGCCATCAGCTTATCGTCCGCCGAATAGATATTCCCGCGGCTGGGCAGTACCAGCCGGTCGGGGCGCTTCTGTTTCTCGGCGACCTTGAGCCAGTCCTCTTTCTCCCAAAAAGCGGTGCGTATGGCGCGATACCCGATACCGCCCACGACTATGGACAACAGCAAAACGACCACGCCATAGCGTACCAATATACGCTTGTTCCTGACTTCCGTCTCTTTGGATTCGTTTCCTGCGGCCATTACTTATGCAATTCATAAGGAGGGGTTTTCGCCCCCTCCAGGTCAATACCTTGCTCTTCGACGAGCTTTTCTATCTGCGATTGCCGGCTTTTGCCCGTCAGCTCGGAAGAGATCGAAAGGGCTTCGTAGCGGACGTCGCGCAACTCCTGCTGCAAACGGTCTATCTCGCGCAGTTTCTGCATACAGGTATACCGGTTGCCGATCAAAAAGAAGGTCAAAAGCACCACCAGCACGATCTTACGCGTATGCTTCACGATAAAATCCTCTTTCAGTATGCCGCCGCCAAGGATATAGAGGAGGGAGAACCGCCTCTCTTTCTTCCTGCGCTTTTTTTGTGTCTGCTTCTTCTTATCTTCCATCGTTCTTTCTCAATTCTGCTATGCGTAATTTGGCGCTCCGGGAGCGGGGGTTTATCTCCACCTCGCCGTCCGGCGGGACGATGACCTTATGATTGATCAGGCGGAAAGGCGTCTGCCTGTTCCCGTAGAAATCCTGCTCCGCCAACCCCTCGAAGTTCCCCGTTTTCATGAAGTTCTTGACTAAGCGGTCTTCCAGCGAATGGTAGGTGATGACCACCAGGCGCCCGCCGGGCTTCAACACGTTCAAGGCATGTCGCAACAGCTCTTTCAGCGCCCCCATCTCGTCGTTTACCTCGATACGCAACGCCTGGAACGCCTGCGCCAGGAACTTCTTCTCTTTCCCCATCCCCGTAAAGGGCTTCACTACCTCCAGGAACTCCCCGACCGTCTCTATCCTTTTCCTTTCACGTGCCTGCACCAGCAGCGACGCCAGCCTGCGGGCGTTACTCAGCTCTCCGTACAGGTAAAAGACCGAGGCCAACGCCTCCTCCCCATACCCGTTGACGATATCGGCGGCCGTGCGCCCCGAACGGACGTTCATACGCATATCCAACGCCCCGTCGAAACGGAAAGAGAAGCCGCGCTCCTCATCGTCGAAATGGTGCGAAGAAACCCCCAGGTCGGCCAATAGTCCATCCACCTTTCCCGCCTTACCGTAGTAACGCATAAAATTGTGCAGGTAACGGAAATTGCTGTGTACGAATACAAAACGCGCATCGTCGGGGATATTCCGCCCGGCATCCGCATCCTGATCAAACCCGAACAGCATCCCCTCGTTTCCCAACCGGCTCAATATCTCGCGCGAGTGCCCGCCTCCGCCAAACGTAACATCGACATACACCCCATCAGGACGTACATCCAACCCCTCCAGGCTCTCCTGCAACAAGACCGGCACATGATAACAAAATTCATTTTCTCTTTTCACCGCATAAAATTACATATTTCCCCACGTACCATCCAAAATTTACGCCAAAAATCCCTCAAAAAGTTTTCAACAGGTACCTTTTTTAGTGAATAGTGAACAACGAATAGTGAAATAAAGTTTCCGTTTTTTTTGCCTTCACAGCTTCACCTTTTGTGTAACGCGCTGACTGACACCCGGATGTGGTGAAGGAAGGGTGAAGGGAGGTGAATGTACGGCGAAACGGGTCGCCGACGAGAGCATCCCGCCCTTAGTGCAAATCGCCGAACAACAGATCTCCATTCGGAAAGAGCGGACGAATGTGGTGGATAATCGCCTAATTCATACAATAAGCATAAACTGCTCTCCCCAGCGCCCCGTTTCACCGTACATTCACCTCCCTTCACCTTCCCTTCACCACATTGCACTGTCCGCCAAAAAGTTACACGAAAGGTGAAGCTGTGAAGGCAAAAAAACGAAAACTTTATTGGGGAGGCTTTTTGGCCCTTCCCGCTCTGTTTTGTAGCAAAAAGGACAAAATTTATAGCAAAAAGAGTAAAGCGTATATACGGAGATATGCTAAAGAAAAAAACAAGAAGAAGGGTCATTGCGTTTAAAATGATGACGAGTCGCAATCTCCTGAAAATCAAACAGTATCCGTCATTGCGAACGCAGTGAAGCAATCCAGAAGTGCGACATATAGACACACCACTGGATTGCTTCACTGCGTTTATAATGACGAGAATTTACAATCGGCTAAAAATCAATCAATTCTCGTCATTTCCCCTTTTTGATAAACGCAGTTTATTGGG
>JAISRY010000156.1 GCA_031273385.1 Tannerellaceae bacterium
GTTTGCGTGCTGGGGACGGGGTCGAACGCCTGTTTTTATGATGGGCGACAGGTTATACAGCATGTTCCCTCCCTGGGGTTTATCCTGGGGGACGAAGGGGGCGGGGCTGCGTTGGGTAAATTATTGGTATCCGATCTTTTAAAGGATATGATGGGCGGGGAGCTGAAAGAGAAATTCCTGAAGCAGTTCGACCTGACCCCCGCGCAAATCATCGACCGCGTATACCGCCAGCCGTTTCCCAACCGGTTCCTGGCAAGCCTTTCGCCTTTCCTGTATCAGAACCTGCACGAACCGGCCATCCGGTCGTTGGCGCTAAACAGCATCAAATCGTTTATCCTGCGCAACCTGATGAAGTATGATTACCGGAACTACCGGGCGAACTTTGTCGGCTCCACAGCCTATTATTATAAGGAAATCCTGTTGGAGGCGGCGGCTGAGACGGGTATACGGATCGGTACGGTGAGCCGCTCTCCGATGGAGGGCCTTCTCGCCTATCACGGCATATCCGGCTAAGAAAGAGGGGATGACAGGATTTTTTTTGATGAATGTGATATATTTAATGGAGAAATAGTTGTATAAATTAATTTTTATGCTTTACTTTGCGCCCTGATTGCGAGAATAGTAATACAGCATATAATAAAAAGAAAGATAGAGATGTCTAAGATTTGTCAAATTACCGGAAAGAAAGCAATGGTTGGCAACAACGTTTCGCACTCTAATAAAAAGACGAAACGTAAATTTAATGTTAACCTCTTTACGAAGAAGTTCTACTGGGTAGAACAGGATTGCTGGATCAGCCTGAGCATTTCGGCTGCAGGGTTACGTACGATTAATAAGCTCGGTTTGGATGCAGCCATTAAGAGCGCCGCCGATAAAGGGTATTTAAACGCTTAATTTTGGAGGAAACAGAAAATGGCAAAGAAAGCAAAAGGAAACAGAGTGCAGGTCATCATGGAATGTACCGAACATAAAGAGAGTGGTATGCCGGGTACGTCAAGATATATTACGACCAAGAACAGGAAGAATACGACACAGCGGTTGGAGTTGAAGAAATACAACCCGATCCTGAAAAGAATGACTGTACATAAAGAAATTAAGTAATAGGAGATTAAACGATGGCAAAAAAAGCAGTAGCAACATTCAAGAAAGGCGAGGGCCGTACTTATTCAAAAGTAATCAAGATGGTCAAGTCTCCAAAAACCGGGGCATATATCTTTCAGGAGGAGATGATCCCGAATGATGCCGTAAAAGATTACTTTGTGAAGTAATATCATATTTTCTCTGAAAATTTATTTTCATGTTTTTTAGGTTTTGAAGCTTCTTTCCCAAATGGGAGGGAGGCTTTTTTTTGGGTGGAACGTAAGAGGAATAAAAAATAAATGCTTATTTTTGTTCGGTCATTATAGATTGATCAATATAACTAAATAATAAATACACATTGCGCTATGAAATTCGATGTATCAAGCACAACGCTACTATCCCGCCTACAGTCAATAAGCAAAGTTATTGCCTCCAAAAATTCATTGCCGATCCTGGATCATTTCCTTTTCAACCTGGACGGAGACAGATTGACGATCACCGCTTCGGATGCCGAAACGCGTATGATCACTTCCGTGAAAGTCACGAATGCGGAGGGTTCAGGGCTTTTTGCCATATCGGCGAAAATATTGCTTGATCCACTGAAAGAGTTGCCCGAGCAGCCGCTCAACTTCGAGATAGACGACGATACGGTGGAGATCTTCATCCATTTCCAGAACGGGAAATACAATTTCATCGGGGAGAAAGGCGATACCTACCCGCAGCAAAAGCCGTTAAGCGCGACCTGCACATCCATATCCATCGAAGCGCAAACGCTGCTGAACGGGATCAGCCGTTCGCTGTTCGCCACCGCCGATGACGAGCTTCGCCCGGTGATGAACGGGATCTATTTCGATATCCATACGGAAGACCTGACGTTTGTCGCTTCCGACGGGCACAAGCTGGTTCGTTTACGCAACCTCTCCATACAGTCTCCCGAAAGGGCGGCATTTATCCTGCCCAAGAAGCCGGCCAACCTGCTGAAAGGGATCCTGACGAAAGGGAACGAGCCGGTAGAGATCAAATTCGACGACAACAATGCCTACATCACCTGTTCGAGTTTCGAGATGGTGTGCCGGCTGATAGAGGGGCGTTACCCGAACTACAACAGCGTAATACCCAAGGAGAACCCGTTTAAGGTCGTGGTCGACCGCCTTTCGTTGCTGAACGCATTGAAGCGGGTATCGGTGTTCTCCAACCAGGCAAGCAGCCTGGTCAAGCTGCATCTGTTGGAGAACCAGATGATCGTCTCGGCGCAGGATATTGACTTTTCCACCTCCGCCGAAGAGACCATCATTTGTAACTTCGACGGATCGGAACTGAAAATCGGTTTCAAGGCGACTTACCTGATTGAGATACTGAGCAACATCGCTTCGGAAGAGGTCGTACTCGAGTTGGCCGACCCCTCCCGTGCAGGCGTTATCGTTCCGGCTCAAGACGAAGAGAACGAGAACCTGCTGATGCTGCTCATGCCAATGATGTTGAACGATTAATACCCAACGCATGCAATTAAACTTAAAAAACCCGTTAGTCTTTTTCGATCTGGAAACAACGGGTATTAATATAGTAAAAGACCGTATTGTCGAGATCTCTTTCGTCAAGGTATACCCGAACGGTAAAGAGGAGTCCAAGACGCGGCGGATCAATCCGGGCATACCGATTCCTCCCGAGTCGACGGCTATCCACGGCATTTCGGACGAAGACGTAAAGGATTGCCCTACCTTTAAAGGGATCGCAAAGGATTTGGCCGCACAGATTGAGGGGTGCGACCTGGCCGGCTTCAATTCCAATCGGTTCGATATCCCGATGCTGGCCGAAGAGTTTCTTCGCGCAGAGGTGGATATTGACCTGAACCGCCGTAAGTTTGTCGACGTACAGACCATCTTCCATAAGATGGAACAGCGGACGCTGGCCGCCGCCTATAAGTTTTATTGCAACAAAGACCTGATGAATGCGCATACGTCCGAAGCCGATACGCTGGCGACTTATGAGGTACTGAAAGCGCAGCTGGACAGGTACCCTGAATTGCAGAACGACATCAATTTCCTGTCGCAATATTCCAGTTTCACCAACAATGTCGACTTTGCCGGACGGATGATTTACAACGACAAAGGCGAAGAGGTCATCAACTTCGGGAAATACAAAGGCCAATTGGTGACGGAGGTATTAAAGCAAGACCCCAGCTATTACTCCTGGATTATGAACGGGGATTTCCCGTTGAATACGAAGAATATACTGACAGAGATCAAATTAAGGGGCTTTAATTCAAAATAGACGATGAACAATTTTGAATGTAGCAATCCCGTCAAGGTCGTTTTCGGGAAAGGGACGATAGGGCGCTTGCCGGCGCTGCTTCCGCAAGGGAGCAAAGTCTTGATGGTCTATGGCGGAGGCAGCATAAAGAAGAACGGCGTCTATAGCCGGGTCGCCGAATCGTTGGCGGGGTTTGACTGGCTGGAGTTTCCGGGCATTGAAACGAACCCGCATTACGAAACCTGCATGAGGGCGGTGGAGCTGGTGAAGAGGGAAAAGGTGGATTTCCTGTTGGCCGTAGGCGGCGGTTCGGTGATTGACGCCACGAAGTTTATCGCCTCAGCCGTCCCTTTCGGGGGCGAGCCGTGGGATATCCTTTCAAAGGGCGCGGAGGTCAAAGAGGCGATGCCTTTAGGGGTGGCGCTGACATTGGCCGCGACGGGTTCGGAGATGAACGAACGCGCGGTGATCTCCCGTGTATCGACCGGGGAGAAGCTCGGTTTTGCCAGTCCGGCCATCTTCCCGAAATTTGCCATCATGGATCCCGAAGTCACCTATTCGCTGCCGGTTCGCCAGGTGGCAAACGGGGTGGTGGATTCGTTTATCCATGTCATCGAGCAGTACCTGACCTATCCTGTGGATGCGAAAGTGCAGGATTATTTTGCCGAAAGCCTGATGAAGATTATCCGCATCGAGGGGCTGAACGTATTGGCCGATCCCTACAATTACGACACCCGCGCCAACCTGATGTGGGCGGCTTCAAACGCCTTGAACAGCTGGATCGGGCAAGGCGTGCCGCAAGACTGGTCTTCGCACCGCATCGGGTATGCCTTGACCGTACAGTTCGGATTGGATCATGCACAGACGCTGGCCGTCATTCTTCCCGGGGTGATGGATTATATGCGTAAGGAAAAGCGGGAGAAGATCCTCCGGCTGGGCGCCGTCGTATTCGATATCACGGAAGGGGCGGTGGAGGAGCGCGTACAGGAGACCATCGACGCCGTTGAACGCTTTTTCAGGGATATGGGGTTGAAGACCCGTCTGGGCGAATACGGCATAAAAGAGACAGACCTCGACAGGCTGGTAGAGCCGGTGGCCCGGATGGGGTGGAAATTAGGCGAACATGCCAATATCGACGCGCCGGCCGCCCGTCAGATTTT
>JAISRY010000228.1 GCA_031273385.1 Tannerellaceae bacterium
GATTGATATACTATTCTTGGCTGGATTGGCAGCTTTTTTTAACATGCTTTTCTTGTGTGTTTCAATTAATTGTGTAACACACACACACACACACACACACACACACACACACACACACACACACACACACACACACACACACACATTCGTTAGTTTACAGATATTTACCCTTATATATATGTTCGGCTTACTTCCGTTTGGGGAGGGTAAGCCGTTTTTTTGTACTGAAAAGTGTGTTTATTAATTAATTAAAAGAGTGTTTATGAAAAGAAAGCTGACTTATTTTTTACTATGCTTCGTTGCAAGCATAGGGTTTGTGATGGCTCAGACCGTCAAGGTGACGGGAAAAGTTACCTCCTCTGAGGACGGTGAGCCGGTTATAGGCGCTTCTGTTTTTGTCAAGGGGACGTCGGTGGGAACGATAACCGATTATAACGGAAGTTTTTCCCTCGACGCTCCGGCCAATGCAAAAACGGTGGTCATTTCCTATATCGGGATGGAGACGCGGGAAATAGCGATTACGCCCAATATGGTTGTCGTATTGGCGTCGGATACCCAACGGCTGGATGAAGTGGTCGTTACGGCGCTGGGTATTTCGCGTGAGAAAAAAGCGTTAGGATATGCCGTTACGGAGGTAGGCGGCGAAGAATTGCTGAAAGCCCGGGGCGGTGTAACGAACCCGATCAACGCCTTACAGGGTAAGGTGGCCGGCCTTCAGATACAGAGTGGGACAGGTTCGATGGGCGGTTCGTCCAAGATATTGATCCGTGGCGTTAGCTCTATATCAGGGAGCAACCAACCGCTCTTTGTCGTTGACGGCGTACCCATCGAAGGAAAGGACTTTAACAGCTCCGAAACGGCGCGGGGAGCCGCGGGGTACGACTATGGCAACCTTATTCAGGATATCAACCCCGATGACGTGGAAAACATCTCCATACTGAAGGGGCCTAATGCTTCTGCCCTGTACGGTTCGCGCGCCAACAACGGCGTCGTGATGATTACCACCAAAAAAGGACAGAAGGGAGAGGGGTATGGCGTCTCTTTCAACTCCTCCGTGGGCTTTGAAGTGGTGAATAAACTGCCGAAGATGCAAAAACTCTATGGCGGTGGATACGGCGGCGTTTTTGAACAGGTGAATATCAACGGGAAAACGTATGATTACCCCGATATGTACACCGACGAAAGTTGGGGGCCGAAATATGACGGGCGGGAAGTGATTACGTGGTACGACCTGGCCAAATGGGAAGCCGCCGGCAAGGTGGGAAACCCGACAACGTCGATCTGGCAAACGCCGAAGAATGATATTGATGCGTTTTTTGAAACGGGGGTTTCGTTCACGAATAATATCTCCATTTCGCAAGCCACCGACAGGGCGTCTGCACGTATCTCATTCACCAATTCGGATTTGAAAGGCTATCTGCCCAACAGCTCGTTGGTGAAAAACTCCTTTAATCTTTCGGCTTCGACAACAAGTGCAGACAAGAAATTAGAGGTCTTTACCAATGTCACCTATTTCAATTCACGCGCCAAAGGACGTAGCGAAACGGGATACGGGGACAACAACGTGTTGGTGAAGTTTGTTCAATGGGGGCACAGGGAGCTGGATATGAAAGAGTTGAAAGACCTTTATATGATGCCCGACGGTACGCAGGCTACGTGGAATCGTAACGGATGGGACGATCCGACGCCTGCATACAGCAACAACCCCTACTGGAGCCGCTACATGAACGTGCAGAACGACACCCGTAACCGCATTTACGGGAACGCGGGGTTCAGCTTCAAAATCCTGCCGGAATTGAAGTTCCAGTACAAGACCAACCTCGATTTCTTCGTGGACAAACAATTCGAAAAGAATGCCATCTATTCGCAGGAGATGTCGAGATACATGGAGATTTCCCGCCAGCAGTATGAGTTGAACAATGAGTTCCTCCTGATGTATGGAAAGACGTTTAACGACTTTTCCTTCAACGCCAATCTGGGCGCGAACCTGATGAAGCGGCGGTATGAATACGTCTATGGCGAATCGAGCGGAGGGCTGGTGATTCCCCTGTTCTATAACTTGAAAAACTCCCTCTCGCCGGCCACAGCCTATAACACGCTGGAGAAAAAGGCGATCAATTCGGTATTCGGAAACGCCACGTTGGGATGGAAAAATATGCTCTATGCCGACGTTTCCCTGCGTAACGACTGGTCGTCGACGCTGCCGAAAGGAAATAACTCCTACCTCTATCCTTCGGTAACGGGAAGCTTTATCTTCTCCGAACTGTTGAAGGAAAAGGCCGCCTGGCTGAGCTTCGGTAAGTTGCGCCTGGGTTATGCCATGGTGGGGAACGATACCAGTCCCTACGAAGTGCTTGACATCTATTCCAAATATACGGGGATAGACGCCCCCAACGGCACGGCGGGCTATATCATAAGTACCTCGTTGAAGAACGGCAGCCTGAAACCCGAATCCACCAATTCGTATGAAGCGGGCTTGGAGATGAGTTTCCTCAACAACCGGCTGGGTTTTGAAGCGACCTACTACTCCAGCGAAACGAAAAATCAGATCATTCCCCTGACCCTGTCGGGCAGTACGGGCTATGTTTCGCAGGTGGTGAATGCCGGGCTGCTGACCAATAAAGGGGTGGAATTATCCCTGCGTGGCGCGCCCGTCAAGACACATGACTTTACGTGGGAAAGCGTCCTGACGCTGGCTTCAAACCAAAATAAGGTCGTCAAACTGGTGGAAGGCACCCAGTATTACCGTCTGGTAAATGCGCCTTTCAAAGTGGAAATCGGCGCCTACGAAGGTGAGGCCTATGGCGTGATTATGGGTACGGACTACCTCATTGACAAGGCGACCGGAGAGCGGATCATCACCGAAGAGGGGCTGTACGCCTCCACCGACGGCAACGTCAGCCTGGGTAGCGTCTATCCCGATTTTACGGGAGGATGGAGCAATACGTTCCAATACAAGAATTTCGACCTGAGTATCCTGTTTGACTTCTCCAAAGGCGGGCATTATTTCTCTACCTCCTATATGTGGGGGATCTATTCCGGTATGCTGGAAGAGACGGCGGCCAATAATATCCGCGAAGAGGGTATCCTGCTGCATGGCGTGCAGGCCGACGGTACGCCCAATACGGTTGTAGCCGACGGGCAATACTACTGCGAAGACTTCTATACCGGCCCCGCCGCGCAGAGCGTCTTCAAGTCCGACTTCATCAAGCTGCGCGAAGTAAACCTCGGGTATACCATTCCGTTGAATAAGAACTATTTCGTGAAGTCGCTCCGCCTCTCCGCCTATGGGCGCAACCTGGCTGTATGGGGGCCGGATGTGAAGCATTTCGATCCCGAAATGGCGATTTCCAATTCAGGGAACATTCAGGGAGTCGAAGGAGGAGCTATCGCCGGAGTAGCCAATTATGGATTTAATGTTAGTATCAAATTTTAAGGAGGAATCATTATGAAACAAATGTATAAATACCTGCTTGTCTCGTTCGTTCTTTTGTTCGCCTTGTCGTGCGAAGACATGGAAAAAATGAATATCGACCCGGACTACCCCGCTGAAGTACCCTCCAATATGGTATTCAGCGGTGCGCAGAAAAAGGCGATGGATTACGTATACGACAATTGGTTCAGCGGACGCCAATGCCTGGTGTACAGCCAGTATTGGGCGCAACGCAACTATACGGAAGAAGACCGTTACCAGATTAGGGAGAGCGTAAACAACAACTATTTCAACCATTTCTACACTATCCTCGCTTCTTTTGATGATGTGATCCGGCTGAATACCGACCCCGAAAAAGCGGTTGTCTCCTCTGCATACGGCGCAAACGCCAACCAGATTGCTGCTTCCATGATCATGAAGGTGTGGCTCTACTCGGTGATGACCGATACATGGGGTGACATCCCCTATTCCGAAGCCGGAAAGCTGAAGGAGGGCATTTATTACCCCAAATATGACGACCAGAAGGAGATCTACGCCGCTCTTATCGGCCAGCTCACCGAAGCGGCGGCCATGATTGACGAAAGCGACGTGGCTTTCACCGGTGGGGATATGGTCTATGGCGGGGATGCAAGCGCATGGAAAAAGTTTGCCAACTCCCTCAAATGCCGCCTGGCGTTGCACACCTCCAAAGTAGATGCCACCTGGAAGACGCATATTGCGCAGGCCCTTGCCGACGGCGTGTTTACAAGCAACGCCGATGTTGCCGCCTACCACTACTCATCCACGGCTCCGGAGTACAGCTATTTCTATTCGGGGTACTATATCGAAGCGCGTAACGACTTCACCATCACGCGCACCCTGGTAGACATTCTCAAAGGGCAGCGTGATACGCTCAACAACAAGACCCATCCATGGGAGGGCGCCCTCGATCCGCGCCTCACGGTATATACCACCCCCGGGCCGGACAATACCTACGTCGGGATGCCTTATGGCGTACCCACCGCCTCCTCTTCCCGCTTCCGCGGCGGCGCCCCCAACTGGTATGCGAACCCTCCGCTGCATCTGAATCCCGATTATCCCGTTCCCCTGATGACCTATGCCGAGATTCTCTTCATCAGGAGCGAATACAACGGATTCTCAGCCGCCGAATATGAAGCGGGCGTAAAGGCTTCCGTCGACTACTGGACAACGCTGGCAGGGGAACCGTCCGACGCCGCCGACTACCTCGAAGCGGTGAAACAGGCCGGTGCGAACGCCGAAACCGTCGCCCTGCAGAAATACATCGACTTCTTTAACAACGGGACGGAAGCATGGACCGAGATACGTCGCACAGGCTATCCCGACCAGTTGATCCGGCCGGGAGAGATCACCGTCGCCGGATCGGAAACGGTGAATGGGGTGGATATTCGCTTCGAACCGCTTTCCGATACCAAAGGGATGATCATCGCGCGGGTAAAATACCCGACGAACGAAAGTACATTGAACGGGAATAACTTTAATGAAGCGGTAGCCCGCTTGGACGACGGCACGAACAACTATTACACACACATGTTCTGGGATGTCCGCTCTACCGGCGATCCGCATCCTGCCAACAAGTAGAGGCGAATAGATTAAGTGTACAGCGCTATTAAAATACAATCGAATTAAACACACGAGCCTGTACAAAACCGAAGGGGGACGCTCGGGAGAGCGATCCCCTTTTTTTGGTTACCCACGGTGGCTGAGTTTGTCGAAGCCCTCGCCCTGGTTATGGCTTCGACAGGCTCAGCCACCGAGTTTCTGCCTACACAGACATAGGTCATTGCGAGTACCCAATAAACCAAGTTTATCAAAAAGGGAAATGACGTCGATTGATTGATTTACAGCCGATTACAATCAAGCAGTACCCGTCATTGCGAGTACCCAATAAACCAGGTTTATCAAAAAGGGAAATAACGGCGATAGCAATCCCGTTAGGGGGGACCGAGCGCAAGCAAGAACGTCATGTCGACCGAGCGCAGCGAGT
>JAISRY010000051.1 GCA_031273385.1 Tannerellaceae bacterium
ACAACTCCGATCGAGAGGGAAGGCGGGTGCGAACTGCGGTGTCTCCACTCGCTGCGCTCGGTCGACATGACGTTCTTGCTTGCGCTCGGTTATAATGACGACGAATCGTAATCACCTGAAAATCAAACAGAATCCGTCATTGCGAACGCAGTGAAGCAATCCAGAGGTGCGACACACTCAATTTCCGCCCTCTCGATCGGAGTTGTCTCCACTCGCTGCGCTCGGTCGACATGACGTTCTCCCGCTCGGTTCCCCCTAACGGGATTGCTATCGCCGTCATTTCCCTTTTTGATAAACCTGGTTTATTGGGCACTCGCAATGACGGATACTATTTGATTTTCACACGATTATGATTCGTCGTCATTATAAGCGGGAGGATGGCGGCGGGGGTGGTGAATGCTTACCGGAATAAATCCACAGGGTTTATGCTGAGAAATTGCTCTAAAGGGATACCGTCTGTTCCAACTACATAGACGGCGCGAGGGTGAAAGGTGTCGTGAAACAGGGCTAATCCCTTATTTGTGCTGTCTTTTCCGCTTTTTACTTCAAGAGCGACGATGGCGTTGCCTTTTTCTATGATATAATCCACTTCGCAATTCCCTTGATTCCAGTAATAGACATTGAAGCGGTGTTTCAATCCGCTATTGATGAGGTGCGCTCCTATGGCGGATTCCACGAAACGTCCCCATTCTTTCGCATCCTTGCGTAGTTGATCGAAAGGCGCCTGTTGACTGGCGGCAAGCAGTGCGTTATTATGTACCTGGAACTTGGGCTTTGATGCGCGTTTACGGATCATATCCGCCGCATATTTTTCAAGCCCGGATAGCAGGCCGGCATCCCTTAGCAGGGTGAGATAACCAGACAGGGTCGTCAGGTTGCCCGATTCCTGTAATTCTCCCTGTACTTTGGAGAGCGATAAAATTTGGGAGGAATATTTACAACCGATGTCAAACAGGCGTTTGAGCAATGCCGGCTTATCTACCCGCGCCATCATCAGGATATCTTTCGAGATCGTCGTTTCTACGAGGGATTCCCTAATGTAATCCCTCCAACGTTCCTCGTCCGGAATGAGTGAAGCCGAACCAGGGTAGCCGCCAAAATAGATATACTGGTCGATGTTCCACCCAAAGGCGTCACGCATTTCGTCGAATGACCAGTGTGTTACATTGGTCAATTCGTATCGTCCGGCAAGTGATTCGGTAAGCCCTTTTTGTATCAGCAGGCGTGATGATCCCAGCAGGATCACTTTCACGTTTGTATCTGAAAACGAATCGCTGTCCCATTCCTTTTTTACCGTTTCGCTCCAGTTGGGCACTTTTTGTACCTCGTCGACAATAAAAAGGATCTCTTTCCGCTCGCTTTGCTGCATCTGAAGCCGCGCGTTCCCCCACTCACGCCTAAGCCACGTGGTATCGGCTGCGTATACATCATCGGCTGTAACGAAGTGACAGGGCATATCCGTCTTCCGGATAAGTTGTTTTATCAGTGTCGTCTTTCCTGTTTGACGAGGGCCAACCAACACCTGCATAAACTTCCGCCCCTCGTTTATCCTACCTCTAATATTTTGTAATACAGACCGTTCAAACATATTCTTCCAAATTATTAGCTATACATAATAAAATAATTAGGCAAATGTAATAAAATAATTCGGTATTGACAGATATGATAAATAAGAAATGTAAAGAAAATGAAAACGGCCTCGATTCGGGCGCTCTTTTGGGGTTTTTGGGGGGTTTTTGGTGCTAACAACCGTTAATTTTTGACACTTTGTCAAGTTAAAGCGGGGGTTTGCTATCTTTAACGTTTTTAAAATGGGGGTAAAAAGGGGCTGTTTTTGGCGTTTTATATAATATTATGCCTGTTTTGGGGGTCGATTTACATTCGTTCACTAAAAACACTGCAATATTTTCCGGAAATGATGCTTATGTTTTCCCGAAAAGATGCTTATGTTTTTCCGAAAACATAAGCATCATTTCTGAAAGTGGTGCCGGCAAATTCCTAAGAGCAGTTAAGCTTATGGAAAATTCCGTTAAATCAACACTTTTTATAGGCCGTTTTCGCTCTTTTTTCTGATGAAGCGGAAATGTCATTTTGATGCTAATTTCAGTTAAATTGCAGGAATATGAAAGGAAAACAGGGCGATTATGGGGGTTTATGGGCTTAAATGGGTCGAAATACTTACAAATTGTATTTTTCAAACCATCAAAATCGGGCATTTTTTTCGTTCACGGAGAGATTCCGGGGCAAAAAAGGGGTGTTTTTGAGGGGGTGTTTTTGACATTTTGTTATTCCGCGGGGAAAAGGGCGGGAAATTGACAATTTGTCATCGCTATGCCGACCCTTAGAAATGCCACATTCCGGAATTTCTTTTATCCTGAAAATGCTTAAATCCTGAAAATGCTGATTCTGGCAGGAATGATTTTGTATCTTTGTCTGCTCTAAAGGTATAATTTTAAAGATACAAGGAAAATGGCATTGCAATGTGGTATCGTAGGGCTTCCGAACGTAGGGAAATCTACTCTTTTTAACTGCCTGTCGAGCGCTAAGGCTCAATCGGCGAACTTCCCCTTTTGTACAATAGAACCGAACCTTGGCGTGATCACCGTTCCGGATGAGCGGTTGAACAGGCTGGCGGAGCTGGTGCATCCGCAGAAAATCGTACCCACGACGGTGGAAATCGTAGATATCGCCGGACTGGTAAAGGGGGCAAGTAAAGGGGAGGGGCTTGGGAACAAATTCCTCGCCAATATCCGCGAAACGGATGCCATCCTGCATGTGCTGCGCTGTTTCGACGACGACAACATCGTCCATGTAGACGGGAAGATAGACCCCGTCCGCGACAAGGAGATCATTGATATGGAGCTTCAGATCAAAGACCTGGAGACCATCGACAGCCGTATCGCCAAGGTACAGAAGCAGGCGCAGACCGGCGGCGACAAACAGGCTGCGCTGGCCTACCATGTCCTTTCCCGCCTTAAGGAGGCGTTGGAGCAGGGGAAAAGCGCGCGCACGGTACATTTCGAGACAAAAGACGAACAGCGGATCGCCCGCGAACTGTTCCTTTTGACCGGCAAACCGGTGATGTATATCTGCAACGTGGACGAAAACAGCGCCGTCAGCGGCAACGCCTACGTCGAAGCCGTGCGCAAAGCCGTCGCCGAAGAAGAGGCCGGCATACTCATCGTAGCGGCAGGGATAGAGAGCGAAATAGCCGAACTGGACGACGCCGCCGAACGGCAACTCTTCCTCTCCGAAATAGGGCTTGAAGAGTCGGGCGTGAACCGGCTGATAAAGGCCGCCTACCGGCTGCTGAACCTCGAGACGTTCCTCACCGCCGGCCCGCAGGAGGTACGCGCATGGACGTTCCTCAAAGGAAGCAAAGCCCCGCAGTGCGCCGGCGTGATACATACCGACTTTGAGAAAGGGTTTATCCGCGCCGAAGTCATCAAATATGACGACTACCTCCGCTACGGCTCCGAAAGCGCCGTGAAAGAGGCCGGGAAAATGAGCGTCGAGGGAAAGGAATACATCGTTCAGGATGGCGATATCATGCATTTCAGGTTTAACGTATAAGGGATGAGTATGGAATATGTGATCACAGGCCCCGGACAGCCCGTTCGTCTGTCCGTCGCCCTGCCGGCCTCGAAGAGCATCAGCAACCGGATATTGATCCTCAATGCACTGAGCGGCAACTTTTACGAAACGGAGAACCTCTCCGACAGCGACGACACCCGGGTGATGATCGAAGCCCTCAACTCCGGCGGCGCCGACTTCAATATCAAAGCGGCAGGGACGGCCATGCGCTTTCTTACCGCTTTCCTCGCCAACTGCGAGGGGGAATGGACGATCACCGGGACGGAGCGGATGAGGAACCGCCCGATCCAGCCCCTGGTAGACGCCCTCACCGCCCTTGGCGCACGCATCGAATACATCGAAAAAAGGGGATTCCCGCCATTACGTATCTTCGGACGCCCCCTGCCGGGAGGAGAGGTCTCGTTGCCGGGGAATATCAGTTCGCAGTACATCTCCGCCCTCCTGATGATCGCCCCCACGATGAAGAACGGGCTGGCCATACGGCTCGAGGGGGAGGTCATCTCCGCACCCTATATCCACCTGACGGTCGGGCTGATGGAGCAGTACGGCGTCAAGGTCGACTGGAAAGGAGATGCCCTCAATATCCCGCATCAAGCCTACCGCCCGATCCCTTTCCGGGTGGAATCCGACTGGAGCGCGGCCTCTTACTGGTATACCGTCGCCGCGCTTTCCGAAGGGGCGGAGATCGAGCTGCCCGGCCTCAGCAAAAGCAGTATGCAAGGGGATTCCATGGTGGCAAAGCTGTTTTCGCAGCTGGGCGTCACCACAACCCATACCCCCTCTGGCGTCAAGCTGAGCCGTACCGGGCGGAGGTGCAAACGCTTCGTCTATAACTTTGTCGACGTCCCCGACCTGGCGCAGACGCTGGCCGTCGCCTGCGCATTGCTCGGCGTCCCCTTTCTTTTCTCCGGGCTGCAAAGCCTGAGGATCAAGGAGACCGACCGCGTAGATGCGCTGATGCGTGAACTCCGCAAATTGGGCTATGTGCTGAAAAACAGCCGCAACCACACCCTCAAGTGGAGCGGCGAACGGTGCGAGCCGGCGGAAGGCCACGCCATCGCCACATACGAAGACCACCGCATGGCCATGGCCTTTGCCCCGGCAGCCCTGGCGGGAGCGGTCACCATCGCCGACCCGAGCGTGGTCACCAAGAGTTATCCCCGCTTCTGGAAAGAGATGGAGCGGGCCGGTTTTACCATCAAACTTCACGTGCCGCTATGATACCCGGAAACTGCTGCGGACAGCACGGCACATGCGAGCGGGAAAGCCCCCGGGCAGCCCGCAGGGAGGCCGACTATTACGACGACGAAGAGCTGGACCGCTTTTGCGGGACGGCGGCGGAGGATTATACGGAAGAGGCGGCCGGCGAATTTCGGGAGATACTCTATACGATGCGGGAAGAGGAGGTGGCCGGATGGGTGCATAGCCTCGGCCGGCGCGGCATAGCGCTCCCGGATGCGTTAAAAGATGAAGTATTCCTTATGATAGGAGAAAAGCGGATATGATCGAACTGTTGCAGTACGCCTTCTTTCAACATGCCCTGATCGGAGGGCTTCTTACCGCGATCGCCTGCGGTATCGTGGGGACGTATATCGTCTCCCGCCGGCTGGTCTTTATCAGCGGGGGGATTACGCACGCCTCGTTCGGCGGGCTGGGGCTGGGGTTTTACCTCGGCATGAACCCGATCCTGACGGCGATGGCCTTTTCCGTCCTCTCGGCCTTTACCGTCGAGTGGGCCAGCAAATCGCAGGACGTGCGCGAAGATTCGGCCATCGCCGGCATCTGGTCGCTGGGGATGGCGCTTGGCGTGATCTTTATTTTCCTCACGCCCGGGTATGCCCCCAACCTGTCGGCCTACCTTTTCGGGAATATCCTGACCATCACGACGGCGGATATCCTCTGGATCGGCCTCCTCGTCGCCGCCCTCGCCCTCTTCTTCTCCCTCTTTATGAAAGAGATTATCTATGTGGCGTTCGACACCGATTTCGCCCGCACCCAGCGGTTGCCCGTCAAATGGATCGAATACGGGATGATGTTTTTTATCGCCGTCACGATCGTCCTCTCCATCCGGTTGGTGGGTATTATGCTGTTGATGAGCCTCCTTACCCTGCCGCAGATTACGGTCAACCTCTTTACGTCCGACTTCCGGAAGATCATCTGGGGCAGCATCGCCACCGGTTTCCTCTGTTGCGTAGCGGGATTGGTACTCTCCTACTACCTCAACGTCCCCTCCGGCGCCTTTATCATCCTCCTGCTGGTTTTGCTCTTTTTGGCGGCGAAAGGGGTATTATTCCTTACCCGCAGACAATAAAACGGGCGGTTTTCAGTTTATAAGTCAGGCATAAGAGAACCTCCGCACGTGAAGAAAAGTGTTTATTATATCGTCCCGCTTCTCGCATTATCTTTCCTTTGGTCGTGTAGCACGAAGAAAAATACGGCGGCAAACCGCTTTTATCATGCTTTCACCTCCAACTACAACATCTATTACAACGGCAAAACCGCCTACGACGAGGCCTTTAAGTCCATGCAAACCGGCTATAAGGAGAGCTATACCGACCGTATCCTCATGTACCCCGTCAGCGCACAGCCCAAGGACAAACCCTCGACCGGCGGCGCCTTTGACCGCGCCATAGAAAAGGGGAACAAAGCCATCAAACTACACTCCATCAAGGCTAAACCGGCAAAGAAACCGGGCTGGCGCAACAACCCCGCACAGGTCGCCCTCCAGCAGCAGGAAGAGTACAACCCATTCCTCCGGAAATGCTGGCTGCTCGTCGGGCAGGGGCAATTCCACAATGCCGACTTCCTGCAGGCCTCCGCCACCTTTTCATACATCGCCCGCCACTATGCCCACGACGAGGAAACAGCCGCCGAAGCCCGCCTCTGGCAAGCCCGCTGCTACGCCGAAATGGACTGGCTGTACGAATCCGAAGATATCCTGCACAAGCTCAACAACAAAGGCATCCCCAAAAAGAACCTCAACCAGTACGCCGCCGTATACGCCGACTACCTGATCAAAAACCAGCAGGTAGAAGAGGCCATCCCTTACCTGGGCGCCGCCATCAAAGCGGAGAAAAATAAGCTCCAACGCACCCGCATGACCTACCTGCTCGGACAGCTATACGCCGAAAAAGGGATGAACGCCTTAGCCTACAAAACCTTTGGCGAAGTACCCAAGGCCAATCCCCCCTACGAACTGGAATTTGCCGCCCGCATACGCCAGACCGAAGTATTC
Organism: Tannerellaceae bacterium; assembly: GCA_031273385.1. Taxonomy (GTDB): domain Bacteria; phylum Bacteroidota; class Bacteroidia; order Bacteroidales; family Tannerellaceae; genus DFXE01. The sequence goes on from JAISRY010000051.1 coordinate 6,830, forward strand.
ACCGGCGGAAACGTCCAAAAGGTGGTCAGGATGCTCAAACAGATGGCCAAAAGCGACAAAAACAAAGACTACCTCGACCAGGTATACTACGCGCTGGGAAACGTATACCTCTCGCGCGGAGATACCCTGCAAGCCGTCCAACACTACGAAACGGGGATAGAGAAAAGCGTACAGTCCGGCATGGACAAGGCTATCCTCTGGATCAGGCTGGGCGATATCTATTTCGGGCAACGTAATTACATCAAGGCACAACCCTGTTTCAGCGGCGCGGCAGGGATTATCGCCAAAGAATACAGGGACTACAAGCGCGTAGCCAAACTCTCCGCCGTACTGGACGAACTGGTCGTACACGTCGAAGCCGTCCATTTACAGGATAGCCTGCAAACCCTCGCCCGTATGCCCGAAGCCGAACGGCTGGCCATCATCGACAAGCGGATAGAGCAGGTCATCAAAGAAGAAAAGGAGGCGAAAGAGGCCGCCGAAAAAGAGGCCTACCTCGCCGACGCCGCAGCACAGGGGACAGGCATCGACCGCCCCGGAACGGAAGCCCGGAACGTCGCCATGCCCGTAGCCGGAGGAGCCGCCGGCGCAGGGTTCTATTTCTACAACCCACAGGCCGTCGCACAGGGCAAGACCCAGTTTCAGCAGAAATGGGGACGCCGCCCATTGGAAGACGACTGGCGGCGGCGCAATAAACAGGTAAATACCTTTGAAGAGAAGAGCGAAGCCACTACCGGCGCCGACACCCCCGAAGCGACAGGGGAAGAGGCCGCCGCAGCCGATGGCGCCGCAGAAGCCGCCCCCCCCGACAGCCTCTCCAGCGACCCGAAAACACGCGAATACTACCTCCAACAGATCCCCCTGACCGAGGAAGATATCGAAGCCTCCAACCTGATTATCGCCGACGGACTCTACAATATGGCGATGATATACAAAGACAAACTGGAGGATCTGCCGTTGTCGATCGAAGCATTCGATGAGCTGGAACGCCGTTTCCCCGCCAATAAATACCTCATGGAAAGCTATTACCAGGTATTCCTCATGGCGCTGCGTACCGGCAACACCTCCCTGGCCGACGCCTACAAGGGGAAGCTGACCGCCGCTTTCCCCGGTAGCGACTATGCCGTCGCCATTGCCGACCCCGACTACGAGTACAAGATCCGCCGCATGGACGCCGTACAGGATTCCATCTACAGCCTGACCTACACCCGTTACCTCGCCGAAGATATCCCCCTCGTCCGCCAGAACTATGAAGAGGTCAGCGCCAACTACCCCTTGGCAAAGCTACTGCCCAAATTCATGTTCCTCAACGCCCTGACCTACGTACAGGAAAACGACGCCGAGGGCTTCAAAGAGGCGCTGAAAGCCCTGGTGGAAAAGTACCCCAACGCCGACGTCAGCGCCCTGGCCGGCGAGATGCTAAAGGGCGTGCTTCGCGGACGCATGATCGTTCAGGGAGGTATAAAGGGAATGGCCTGGAACCTGCGCTTCGGAGCGGAAGATGGGGAGGTATCCGCCGCAGATTCGGCACGGACGTTCACGACGGAAAAGAATACCCCTTACCGGATGATCTTCATCTACCCGACAGGCAGCGTCGACCGGAACCAGCTCCTCTTCGTTGTCGCCGCCTACAACTTCGCCAACTTTATGGTAAAAGAGTTTGACCTCGTCCAGGAAGAGGCCGGTGCGCTGAGCCTGCTCATCGTCAACGGCTTTATCCACTTCGACGAAATCATGCACTATTACAGGATGATATACACCCCCGACGGTTACGCCTCGTCCCTAAGCCGCGACATCGCCATCGTCCCCATATCCGAAGAAAACTACGAAACGCTCATGCGCGGAAAAACCCTCGACGAATACATCACCTTCTTTGAAGAACACTTCGCCCCAGACGCCCCCGGCCTAGCCGAACGCCTGAAAGCCCGCTTCGCAGAAGAAGAAGAAAAGGTAGAGGAAAGAGTAGAGGAAGAAAAGGCAGAGGAAGAAGTAGAGGTAGAAGAAGAAAAAGAAGAGGCAGAAGTAGAACAGGCAGCGGTAGAACAGGCAGAGGAAGAAAAGATAGAAGTAGAAAAAGAAGAGGAAGCAGAGGCAGAGAAAGAGGCAGAAAAAGAAGAGCCATCCCTCTCCGAAACACCAGACACAAACAACTCTCAACTCTCAACTCTCAATTCTCAACTCCGAGAGCTCTCAAAGGAGGACCTCCTGAAGAAGCAAAGAGCCGAAGAAGCCGCCCTCCTAAAAGCAAAAAAGGAACAGGAAAAACAAAAAAAGCGCGCCCTAAAAGTCAAACAAAAACAAGCCAAAGCCGACCGCAGAGCCAAACTAAAAGCCCAAGCCCAGCTCCTCAAAGAAAAAGAGCGCAAATACAAAGCCCTCCAAAAACAAAAAAAGCAAGAACGCAAACAAAAAACCAAGAAATAGCCTCTCCGGTGGCTGAGCTTGCCGAAGCCCCCTCTTCCCTTATTTAGGGGTAACGCCTCCGGCGTTTGGTCACAGTTGGACAAAATCGAACGCATTGATTATCAGGAGAAACACGCCCGTCATTGCGAGTACCCAATAAACCAGGTTTATCAAAAAGGGAAATGACGGCGATTGCGTGATTTCCAGCCGATTATAATTAAGTGGTACACGTCATTGCGAGTACCCAATAAACTGCGTTTATCAAAAAGGG
>JAISRY010000085.1 GCA_031273385.1 Tannerellaceae bacterium
ACCCGCAGGTTGACGTTCATCAGGTCGGAGGTCGTAGCCACTTGCGTCCGTTGGCCGTTGGCGATCTGATATTGCTCGCTTTTCCCAATCAGTTTGAACCCTACGCCCGGCCCGACGAAGAAGCCAAGGCCGGTATTGGGTATCGAGAACTTCAGCGCCGGATTCACCGTCAGATACCCCAGGCCGATCTCCTGGACGCTTTTCGTCCCCTGCTGGGTAATGCTTCCGCTGGCGCTCAGTCCGTCGTAAGCCGTAACGGTGACCAGCATCCCCACAACAGGCGTAAAGCGCATATCCGCCTGTCCGCCGATAGACACCCCGATGCCGTTGAACGACATATTGGAATTACTGATGGCCGTACCATGATAGAAATTGTAGTTCATGCCGACAACAGGGCCAAGCGACATGCTGAACTGGGCAACGCCTGCGAAAGAAACCCCCGCAACAAATAAAGCCGTAATAAATAATGCTCTTTTCATAAGGAAAATCATTTAGTTAGATGAATATACCACCAAAGGTATATACTCCCCGTTTTCCGTTTGGTATAGAAAAACGCCCTTTCCACCACATGCTATCCGGTATCCACAAGATGGCTGTTTTTACACATAAAATGACTTGGTCGACAGGGTACGGGGCGTTAAAGGAGTCTGTTTTTCAGTTGGCGGGCGGCGTTGCGGGATATGCCTACCGGATAGGTCGCGGAGGGCGTGACCAGCAGGAGGGCGGCATCGGTGATTTTGCGGATATATTTCCGGTTGACGACGACGCTCTTCCCGGCACGCAGGAACATGGCGGGCGGAAGCTTCTTTTCGATCTCCCCCAACCGCTCGAAGACCTCCTCCCTTGCGCCGTTGGCAAAGAAGACACAGGCATAATCGCGGTCGGCTTCAATGTAGGCGATGTCGTCGGGGCGAAGCAGGAAAATACCGTTGAGGCTTTTGAACTTCAACAGCTTTTCTTCGTTGATCGCCTCTATCAGGTGTTGCAGTCCGGCGCCCTTTCCGGCGCGTTCGCGGTAGCGGGCGAGGGATTTGGCGAGGCTCTCCACCCCGACGGGCTTCACCAGGTAGTCGATCGCCGCCAGCTCAAACGCTTTCAGCAAATACTCCGGGCAGGTATAGCCTGTGGTAAAGATAATATCCGGCGGCGCGAACGTCTCCCCTTTCATCCGCATCAGTTCATCCGCCAGCCAAAGGCCGTCTTTGCCGGGCATCTGTATGTCGAGGAAGAGCAGGTCGGGGCGTAGCCTGAGGATGTCGATCAGGGCGCTTTCGGCAGTTTCACATTCGGCGACGATTTCGATGTCGGGGAAGCGCTCCTCCAATTTCTCCCGAAGCATTTGCCGGGGGGCATATTCGTCTTCTATGATGATCGTGCGGAACATAGGCTTAATGAGGTATGAGGGGTTCGTTTATATAGGTATAATCCAAGGGGATCTCAACCGTAAAGCGGGTGCCCTCCGGCTTTCCGTCTTTATAGAGGTCGTCAATGCGCTGGCTGATCTTCTCGCGGTTGAAGCGGTTGTAGAGTTCTATCTGCCTGCCGAGGATATGAAGCCCCTGCTTCGTACTATGGGGATAGGGATTCGTGCCGGCATAATCACGCCCCACGCCGTTATCCTCCACACTGACGCAGACTATCCGCCCCTGCTGCGAGACATGTATCTGAAGCAGGCCTCCCGACTGCCGGGGCATAAGGCCATGCTTGACGGCGTTTTCGCAATAGGTATGGAGAATCATGTTAGGCAGCTGTACCCCGTCGTCCACCCCCTCTTCCACCCGGATGCGGAAATCGAACTTGTCGAGGAAGCGTATCTTCTCCAGGTCAAGGTACATCTTCACGTAGGCCAACTCTTCGGAGAGCGGACGGGCGGCCTTGTCTACTTCGCTCAGGGTTTTGAACGTGAAACCGGAATAGATTTCCAGTATACGCATGGCCTCTTCCCTGCTGCGGTTGGCGATATAGTATTCGATGGCGGAGAGGACGTTGGCATTGAAATGAGGGATCGCTTTCAGGCGGATACTGCTGATGCGCAGTTCGTTCAACTCTTTCTCGGTACGGAGCTTTTCCAGCAAGACACGGTTTTTCCGCCGTTGGACATAGAGCGTAACGCCGATACTGGCGACGATCAACAGCGCGATACTGAACGCCGGAAACCAGGGCGTTTGCCAAAAGGCAGGCTTAATGGAGAAAGGGAACGCCTGTATGCCGCTCCGCGACTCGTCTGTCCCTGCATCGGTGAAAAGCTCAAAGCGGTAATCGCCGGGGGGTAGGTTGTTAAACGTCAGCTCGCGGCTTTTCACCGGCTCGCTCCATTCGTCCTGAAAACCGAGGAGGCGGTAACGATAGCGTACATGTTGCGCCGAGGTGTAGGAGAGTCCTATGTAGTTGAAACGGATATGCTTGTGCCGGTAGTCCAATACGCGGTTATCCCCGTCGCCTGTTTCCCAATGGATATGGTTGGCGGAGGTCGAGAAAGCGAGGATATGCAGTCGCGGCTTGGCGGGCTCTTTCAGCAGCAGCGCGGGATTGAACACCGTGAGACATTCCACGGCGGGAAACCAGGCCTGGCCGTCGCCGTCTTCGACTATATCCGCCCGGATAGACTCTACGCCGGTAAAGCCATTCTGATGATTGAAAAACAGCCCCTCTTCCATATCCCCGCCATAGAGGTGGATATGATCCAGGGTAGCGACAACCAGTATCCCGCCTCGTGTGAAACTGATATTGGTCACCTGACTGTCGAACGCCCGGACTTGCCGGATATCCTTTTCGCTCATGGCGCTGAACAGGCGGTTGCCGGAAGCGAACCACAGCCGCCCATCGCCATCGGTATTCATCACCCGGCAATAGGAAAGGCTGTCGCTTAATAACGCCGTAATCTTCTCCCCGTCGATGATCGTGAGGCCAAAAGCCCCGCCGATCCATATCCGCCCGTCGCGGTCGATACAGGGTTTGCTGTACACCCGTTGCTGCAAATCGCCCATCGTTATACTCCGCAAGACCTTTCCGCCGGGCGTAGTTATGATGAGCCGGGTAGCGCCGCCGGTCAGCAGGTTTCCGTCGGGTAGCGGCGTGACGAACTGAAAAGTAAAAAGGGCGTCGGGAAATGTGATCCACCGGCTTTGCCTGCCCTGGAGCGACAGGAATCCGCCCGGCCCGGGAAGATAAACCGTCCCGCCAACCTCCGCGCCGTGGGGTTCAAACGACACATCCGAAGTGAACGGGTTGGGAGGATAGGATAGCTCCCGCCCCGTCTCCCCTGCTATTTCAAGCAACTTACCGCCCAACGTGCCGGCGATCATCCGCCTACCCGTAGCATCGTAAACGAGACTGCGCACATTGTCCGACCCAGTGGCAAACGAATAGTTCCTAAACCTCAGGCTGAACAGGTTGTACACCCCCTGGTACGTGGCAATCCAGAGATTCCCCTCCCTGTCAAGGATAAAATCCTTGATCACATTGGCCTCGAACAGCTTCTCAATCCGGTGGCCGTCATAGCGGTATAGCGTAGAATAGTCGGAAAAGAGCAACGACCCGTCGGCGCACGCACGCGCCATCACGTCCGTCGAGAAATCAATTTCGCAAGGCATAACCTTACCGAACGTCCCGTCGGGGGCTGCGCGGTATAACCCATCGGTGGCGACCGCCCACAGCGTATGCTGATACCCTGCGAAACACTTGGCATGTATCCCCGCATGAAAAGCGACCCTCCCCTTGTCATTGACCACGCTGATACCGTCCGTTAAGGGCAGGTACAGGAGGCCTGCCGTCTCGTCGTACCACGCCTTATCATGGTCTTCCAACCGGTTCAAGTCTTCATGCGCAATCAGCCTGACAAGGCCGGTATCGGCAATAGCGCAAAAATATTGCTCATCATCATGCCCTTTGGCATAGAAAATACCATATCCGGCAGGCAACGTCATGGAACTGAACACCGTCAGGAAATAATCGTCAAACCGGACGGCCTGCCGCAACGTATCGCCGCCAGGCGTTAACGCGTACATATATTTATTAGAAAAGAGACGGATCACCCCGCCGCTCTCTTCAATATGATACAGGTTAGCAAAGGAACCTTTCAGAAACGTCTTACACTCAAAACCATCAAACCGCGCCGCCCCCGAAGTCCCGACAACCCAAATAAACCCCTGCCCGTCCTGATAAATACGTTGGTTCACGATACTCGGCAGCCCGTCGGCGGTCACATACCGCCGGTAGCTGTATTCCGAACGCATCAAGGGTTCGCCATCTACAGCCGCCGTCTTCCCGCAAACAAGGAAGAGCAGCAGGCAACATATCCCCCTGCCCGCCAGCCTTGCCATCCGATTTAAACGATATACCTTTTTCATGGTGAGTACCCAGTATCATAATAAAGTCTTCCTTTGGATGAAGCAAAGATAATAATTTTATTGTTTTTTCCCCATTAGGATAAACTATTTAGATGAAAAGATGAGAGGTATCAGACAAATAACAAATCCGCTCGCGCGTACACAATAGTATAGCCGGACGTACACAATTGTGTAGTCATACACAGACAATTGTGTAGCCCGGCCTACACAGTTATGTAGCCCGGCCTACACAATTGTGTAAAAGCGGAAATGGCTCCCGTCCGAATAAAAATAGCTCCCGTCCTATTCCAAATAGCTCCCGTCCCGTTTGGAATAGCTCCCGACCGATTGAGAGGGGCGGTTGGTGCCGCATTGCGAACGCAGTGATCCTTCAAAATGATTCTTCTTGTTTATTTTTCAGAATATCTCCGCACATACGCCTTTACTCTTTTTGCTACAAATTTTGTTCTTTTTGCTCCAAAATTGAACAGATAGAGCAAAAAGCCCTCCAGAAAAAGTTTTCGTTTTTTTGCCTTCACAGCTTCACCTTCCTTGTAATATACTGTATGATAACAGAATGTGGTGAAGGGAGGGTGAAGGGAGGTGAAGGGAAAGCGAACGGGGCGCCGGGGAGAGCTGGGTGATCTTATTGTGTAAAATGGTTGATGATGAATAGGCATTCGTTCTTCTTGGCGCGGGTGTCTGTTTTTTTTTGATTATTTGTACAATAAGATTGACTGGGGCTTCTTGGTACGCCGTTTCACTTTTCATTCACCTCCCTTCACCCTCCCTTCACCACATTCCGTTATTATACAGCATATTACAAGGAAGGTGAAGCTGTGAAGGCAAAAAAACGAAAACTTTTTCTGGAGGGCTTTTTGCTCCATCTGTTCAATTTTGGAGCAAAAAGAACAAAATTTGTAGCAAAAAGAGTAAAGGCGTATGTGCGGAGATATTCTGAAAAATAAACAAGAAGAATAGAATGTTTGCAAAATGAATAAAAAACATTTACCTTTACCCCTATAAAAGACGAAGTTATGTATTTACTAAATAATAATCGATCATAGAATTTTTACGACATGAATGCAGAAAAGTTACTCGACGAAGTCCTTTCAGTCTTGAGATATATGAAGGACGATAAAGAAAAGCTTGAAAAACTATTGAGTTTTATGGAAGAGGAATTTCTCTCCGAAGAGGAAGAGGAAGAAGATATTGATTACAAAGAACAACTACCTGAGAAATACAGGGAAGCTGTCCGGATGATTGCGGATGGTTTTAGCGATAATTGTATCTGTTATTATAATCTGGACACATTGGAGGTAGAAACTATTCATAAATCCCTGTTTGACGAATTGATTTTTGATGAAGAATGGGATGATGAAGAAGATGATGATGAGCTTGATCTATCGTTTATGAAATGGGAGAATTGTATTAAAATCGAACCGCTCGAGTCCCGTGAATCGTTTAATATCATGATTAGATTTGTCAATCAACTTAAAAATAAAAAGGAAGCCCGTAAATTAGAGCAAGCATTGAATGGGCATAAACCCTTTGCTAATTTCAATCATATTATTCATAATTCCGATTGTAAAAAAGAGTGGTTTGCTTTCCGACAAAAAGAGTTGGAACGATATGTTATTCAAAATTACTTTCATAAATACCTGGAAGATAACAATAAAGAACAATAGAAAGGCACACAAATAAAAAAGCCGCTGGTTAGGCGGCTTTCTTGGTGATTTGCCTGGGGCTCGAACCCAGGACCCCATCCTTAAAAGGGATGTGCTCTACCTGCTGAGCTAGCAAATCATCCTGTGCGTCACT
>JAISRY010000170.1 GCA_031273385.1 Tannerellaceae bacterium
ATGGATATTGCCAAAGAAAAGATCTTCGACGGCAACAAATCCATCAGCCAAATCGCCTACGAACTCGGCTTCAGCTACCCCCAACATTTCAGCCGCCTCTTCAAAAAAAGAATCGGCCACACCCCGAACGAGTACCGGATGCGGAATTGAAGCAGTTATTTCTCAGTGGGCTTCGAGCCAGTTTGCGCCTGTTCCGTAGTCGGTGATGAGGGGGACTTGCAGGGGGATGACGTTTTCCATCTCTTCGATGACGATCTGTTTTACCTTTTCCAGCTCGTCGCAAAGGACGTTGAAGTTTAGTTCGTCGTGTACCTGGAGGATCATCTTGCTTTTGAGCCCCTCTTCGCTGAAACGCTTGTGGATACGTACCATGGCGACCTTTATGATGTCGGCGGCGCTGCCCTGGATGGGGGCGTTGATGGCGTTCCGTTCGGCGTAGCCGCGGACGATGCTGTTCTGGGAAAGGATGTCGGGGAGGAACCGTTTGCGTTTGAAGATGGTCTCTACGTATCCCTTTTCCTTGGCGACCGCTATGCTGGTGTCCATGTACTGGCGGACTTCGGGGTAGGTCTTGAAATAGCCGTCGATCAGCTCTTTAGCTTCGGAGCGGGGGATGTTTAGCCGTTCCGCCAGTCCGAAGATGGAGATGCCGTAGATGATGCCGAAGTTGGCGGTTTTTGCTTTGCGGCGCATCTCTTTGGTGATCTCGTCCGGACTGATGCCGTATATCTTGGCGGCGGTGGCGGTATGGATATCTTCACCGCTACGGAAAGCGGCGATCATGCCGGCGTCGCCGCTCAGGTGCGCCATGATACGGAGCTCGATCTGCGAATAGTCGGCGGAGAAGAAAACGCATCCGCTATCGTCGGGGATAAAGGCGCGGCGTATCTCGCGTCCCGTCTCGTCGCGGATGGGGATATTCTGGAGGTTGGGGTTGGTGGAGCTAAGCCGTCCGGTGGAGGTAACGGTTTGATTGAAAGAGGTATGTATCTTTCCCGTCTCCGGATTGATCAGCTCGGGCAGGGCATCGATGTAGGTGCTTAACAGCTTTTTCAGGGCGCGGTATTCCAGCAGTTTCCCTACGATGGGATGTTTGGCGCGGAGCTTTTCCAGTATCTCTTCGTTGGTGCTGTAACTTCCTGTCTTTGTTTTCTTTGCTTTGTCTTCTATTTTCAGCCGGTCGAAGAGGATTTCGCCTACCTGTTTGCTTGAATTGATGTTGAACGTCGTCCCGGCCTGCCGGTAAATCTCCTGTTCGAGCAGGATCAGCTCTTTCGTCAGTTCGACGGACGACTGTTTCAATGCGCCGGTATCTACCTTTACGCCAGCCTCTTCCATATCGCAGAGGACATAGACGAGGGGCATTTCGATCGTGGAGAAGAGGGTATCCAGCCCCTGTTTCTTTAGCTCGGGGGCGAATATGTTTTTCAGTTTCAGCGTGACGTCGGCGTCTTCGGCGGCATACTCGGCCACCTTTTCTACCGGGACGTCCCGCATGGACAACTGGTTTTTCCCCCTTTGTCCGATCAGCTCTTCGATCGGGATGGGTTTATAGTTGAGGTAGGTCTCGGCCAGGTAATCCATCCCGTGCCGGAGCTCGGGATTCAGCAGGTAGTGGGCGATCATGGTATCGAATAGGGCGCCGGCGACGCGGACGCCATATTTCCGGAGGACGAGGATATCGAACTTTATGTTCTGTCCGATCTTTTCCGACCGCTCGTTTTGCAGGGCAGGGGAGAAGTGGGCGATGATCTTTTTCGCCTCTTCCATGTCGTCGGGTATGGGGACATACCATGCCTCGTTTTCCTTAACGGCAAACGACAGGCCGACCAATTTCGAGGTTAAGGGGTTAATTCCGTCCGTTTCGGTGTCAAATGCGAAAAAATCCCGACCCAATAAAAAGCGTCCTAAATCGGCCTGTTTATCCTCTGTATCAGATAGATAGTAGGTGTGTTCGGCGTCCGTTAACTCTCTGAGAGTCGAATATTCGGAGACGCCTGTACCTTTGGGCGCAAATTCTGCAAAAAGAAAGCCTTGAATTGGGGCGTTTTTGGGTTGCGGCGGCTCTTCGGCGGCGAACTTGTTAATAAATGTTCTGAACTCTAACGTCGTATAAAGCCCCGTGAGCTTTTCTTCGTTTGGCTTTTGGAGGATACATTTGTCCGCCTGAAAGGCGACGGGCACATCGGTCAGGATGGTGGCGAGGAATTTGGAGAAGCGAATTTGTTCGGCGTTCTCTTTTAGTTTTATCCGGAGGGCGCCTTTTACGCTGTCGACATGTTCCAGCAGATTCTCGACCGTCCCAAATTCGTTGAGCAGTTTGATGGCCGTTTTTTCCCCCACGCCGGGGCAGCCCGGGATGTTGTCGCTACTATCACCCATGAGGCCGAGCAGGTCTTTCATTTGTCCGGTTGATGAAAGGGTATATTTTTCCAGTACCTCTTTTACGCCTAACGTTTCATAGCCGCCCCCGTACCTTGGGCGGTAAAGGAAGATATGGTCGGTGACCAATTGGGCGTAGTCTTTGTCGGGCGTCATCATATAAACGTCGAAACCCTCCGCCGCCGCTTGTCCGGCGATGGTTGCAATGACATCGTCCGCCTCGTACCGCGGGACCTCATAGATTGGGATTTGGTAGGCTTCGATAATATCCTTGATGATGGGGACGGATTGGCGGATCACTTCCGGCGTCTCTTCCCGCTGCGCCTTGTAGTGTTCGTAGGCTTCATGGCGGAACGTCGCCCCCTGTGGGTCGAAACCTACGGCGATATGGGTAGGATTTTCCCGTTTCAACACATCCTCCAGGCTGTTTACGAATCCGAAGACAGCGGAGGTGTTTACCCCTTTGGAGTTGATCCGGGGGTTTTTAATAAAGGCATAATACGATCTGTATATCAGTGCATAAGCATCAATCAGGAACAGCTTCATTGTTTTTAACACGTTTTAGTTCGACAAATGTGGGTAAATGTACGAAAAATCTGACTGATTCAATACTTTTTCTTACTTTTGCGAATCTTAACGTTATGTAATGATCGAAAGAAATAGAATAGAAGATCCCGTTGCTTTAGAGTTTAAGCGGTTTAATGAAGACTTTCTTCATTCGTTGGCCAGTACGACTCCCATGTTACAGTCGGCGATAGATACCATTATGCATTCCTCGGGAAAGCATATACGGCCGCTCCTGGTGTTGCTTACCGCCAAAATGTGCGGACAGGTGACGGACAAAGCCATCAATTCGGCGGTTTTGCTGGAATTGCTCCATACGGCGAGCCTGATTCACGACGATGTGATTGATAATACGCGCGAACGGCGGGGGTTGCCCTCGCTGAATGCGATCTTTGACAACCGCGTTTCTGTGCTGGTGGGCGATTACCTCCTGTCGTCGGCATTGATCCGTTCGGTTCAGACCGCCGATTTCCGGATCATAAATGTGGTGTGTGAAGTGGGGCGGGAGCTGTCGGAGGGCGAAATCAGGCAGCTGGAGATGGTGGAGAAGATGATTCTGGAGGAGCGTTCGTATCTACAGTTGATCAGGAAAAAGACGGCTATGTTGCTGGCCGCCTGCACGCAGGTTGGCGCGCTTTCTGCCGGCGCGACGGACGAAGTGGTCGGGAAATGCCGCCTTTTTGGTGAGTATTTCGGCTATAGCTTTCAGATCAGGGACGATATCTTCGACTATTTTGATAATGCCGACATCGGAAAGCCGACCGGCAATGATATATTGGACGGTAAAATCACGCTTCCCCTCCTGCACGCCCTCTCCAGCGTAGAGAACGGAAAGGCGCATTATTACAGGCAAATGATCGAAAATCGCTCGATTACCAAAGACACTGTCGGTGAGTTGACCCGCTTTGCAAAAGAGAACGGCGGGATAGAATATGCCGAATCGCGCATGAAAGAGTACCGCGACAAAGCCCTTGACATACTCTATACCTTTCCCGAGTCGGAAGCGCGTACCGGCCTGTTGCTGCTTGCCGACTATATCATTGAGAGGAAGCGGTAAACCGCCGCTACTTACCCGCGGGGGATTTGACCGTAGGGGCTTCCCAAAAAAGGATGCGCCCTCTTCCCAAAAAGGATGCACCCTTTTTGGGAAGAGGGCGCACCCTTTTATTCTCCCAGGTGGCGCATAATATCGTCCGCCAGGCTGCTCGCTCCTATCCTGAAATAGCTTTTGTTGAGCCATTCTTCGCCTAATACCTCCTTTACGATCGTATAATAGGTGACGGCCTCTTCCGCTGTGCGGATTCCTCCCGACAGTTTGATCCCGATACGGATTCCTGTCAGGCTGTGATAGGCCTTGATCACTTCGCACATCGTGTAGGCCGCTTCGGGCGTAGCGCCCGGAAACTCTTTCCCTGTGGAGGTTTTGATGAAGTCGGCGCCTGCATAGATCGCGAATATGGCCGCTTTCCGGACGTTCTCCATGCTGCCTAATGCGCCGGTTTCGAGGATAACCTTTAGCGGCGCATCGTGTGCGCTGGCCTTTATTTCCTCGATCTGTCCGGCCAATTCCTGGTAGTTCTCTTCGAGCATGGCGCCCGGATTCAGCACGGTATCAATCTCTTCCGCCCCGGACATGACCGCGAGCGCCGTTTCTGCGATTTTGACCTCTTCAAACGTTTGCGCCGCCGGAAATCCGCCCGTTACGGCGACGATTTTGACCTCTTGCGCCGTGAGCGCCTGTTTTACCGTCTCCGTAAACAGGGGATAGGTGCAGATCGCGGCGACGTTCGGGACGTCCGGCCGGCTTCCCTCAAAATCATTTATCCCCTCTACCAGCCTCCATATCTTCTCTTTCGTATCCATCGCCGAAAGCGAGGTGACGTCGATGCATCCGTGGATCAGCTTCAATACGTCGGCGGTGAAATGGTTTCCCTCCTGCGCGGCGCGTATTCTCTCCACTTTCTCCTTTACTTCCCTGTCTGTACCTGCCGGTTTGAATCGGGCAAATGCTTCCTGATATTTATCCATTATAATTTGGTGTTATGTACGTGTCTTTCTTTGTCGCGGAGCGTTTTTTTCTCCATATTTTGCATAAAAGCGGACGTCAGGTCGACGCCTGTCTGGTTGGCCAGGCAAAGGAGTACCCAGAGTACGTCTGCCATTTCATCGCCCAGGTCGTGATTCCTGTCGCTTTCCTTAAACGATTGCTCCCCGTAGGTGCGGGCGATGATGCGCGCCAGTTCGCCGACCTCTTCGGTGAGTATCGCCATATTCGTCAGTTCGTTGAAATAGCGTTTCCCGTATGTTTTTATCCAGCGGTCTACCTCTTCCTGCGCTTCCTGTAGTGTGAGTGTTGCCATAATTAACCGGTTTATTCCCTGTTTTGTGAATCAATCCATATCGTAACCGGGCCATCGTTGACCAGTGCGATCTGCATATCCGCCCCGAACGTTCCGGTTGCCACCTCTTTCCCCAGCTGGAGCGCCATCTCTTTACAAAAGGCTTCGTACAAGGGGATGGCCGTCTCCGGTTTGGAGGCGCGGATATAGGATGGCCGGTTGCCTTTCTTTGTGGAGGCTTGTAGCGTAAACTGGCTGACAATCATCACGTCGCCTCCCGTTTCGATCACCGAGCGGTTCATGACGCCCTCCCCGTCGTCGAAGATACGCAGCTGGAGGATCTTTTTCGCTAACCATTCGATATCCTCCTTTCCGTCCCTGTCTTCGATGCCGGCCAGTACCAGCAGGCCATTACCTATATGTGCTGTGACCTCCCCTCCGATCGCGACGGAGGCCGTTTGTACACGTTGTATCACTGTTCTCATCTTACCTCTTTAACCCATTGATCAGCAGTTTCGCTTTTGCATCCCCGATGGCCTCTTTCAGCTCTTCATGCGAGGCTTCGCGAATCCGTTTTACGCTCTTAAACCGTTGCAAAAGTACGATTTTTGTCTTTTCTCCAATGCCTTTGATGGCATCTAATTCCGAAATGGTCTGTTTTTTGTTCCTTAGGCTGCGGTGGAACGTGATGCCGAAACGGTGCGCTTCGTCCCGTAGCTGTTGGATGACCTTTAGCGACTCCGAGTTCTTGTCCAGGATCAGCGGCACCGGATCGTCGGGGAAGAAGATCTCTTCCAGCCGTTTGGCCAGCCCGACAACGGTGATTTTGTCCCGTATCCCCAACTGCTCCAACGCTTGGGCGGCGACGTTCAGCTGCCCTTTTCCGCCGTCGATGATAATCAATTGCGGCAGCTCTTCCCCGTCCGCCAGCAGCCGGGTATAGCGGCGTGTGACCACTTCGGACATGGAGGCGAAATCGTCCGGCCCAACGACCGTCTTGATATGGAAATGGCGGTAGTCTTTCTTCGCCGGTTTAGCCTTTCTGAAGACGACGCACGCGGCGACGGGGTTTGTCCCCTGTGTATTTGAATTGTCGAAACATTCGATGTGGATAGGCAGTGTTTTCATGTGCAGATCCTTTTGCATGGTGGCGAGGATGCGCGTTGTCCGCTGTTCAGGGTTGAGCTTCTCGGCCTGTTTCAGTTTGTCTACTTTATACTGCTTGACATTCTGTTCGGAGAGTTCGAGCAGCCTCTTTTTCTCTCCTTTTTGCGGAATGAGGAAAACGACGCTCCCCGCTGTTTCCATATCCGGCAAAAAGGGGACGATAATCTCCCGTGCCGTGCTTTTAAAGCGTTCGCGCATCTCTACGATCCCCAGGGCAAGCAGCTCCTCTTTCGGCTCGTCCAGCTTCTTGCTGTATTCGAAGGTATAGGCCGAGACGATGGCGCCATTTCCGATATGCATATAATTAATGTAGGCCGACCGTTCGTTGTCGGTGAATGAGAAGACGTCGATATTGGTGAGCGTTGGTGTGACGACCGTTGATTTCACCTTGTAATTCTCAATGATCTCATATTTTTCTTTGATGAACTGTGCCTCTTCAAAACGCAGCTCTTCCGCCAGCCTTTGCATCTCTTCGTAGAGTATACGGCCTATTTGGGAGATGTTTCCCCGCAGGATCTCTTTTATCTGTACGATATTCCGTTGGTACTCTTCCAGCGGTTGCAGGCCGGCGCAGGGGCCTTTGCAACGTTTGATGTGGTATTGCAGGCATACTTTGTAGCGGCCTTGTGCGATAGCTTCGGGCGTCAGCGGGTAGTTGCAGGTTCTGAGGGGGTACAGCTCCTTGATGAGGTGTAGCATCAGTTTAGCGGTATAGGCGGAGGGGTAGGGGCCGAAGTACTGCGACCCGTCGCGCACGATGTTGCGAGTTTGGAATACGCGCGGGAAGTATTCGTTTTTTATGACGATCGACGGATAGGTCTTATCGTCTTTCAGGAGAACATTGTAGCGGGGGCGGTAGCCTTTGATCAGGTTGTTCTCCAGGAGGAGCGCATCCTCTTCGTTGTCGACGATGATGTATTTGATGTCGCAGATTTGCCGCACGAGAATCTCGGTCTTCCGGTTGTCGTGTGTTTTATTGAAATAGGAGGCTACGCGCTTCTTCAGGTTCTTCGCCTTTCCAACGTAGATGATCTGCTCGTTCTCATCGAAGTATTCGTAGCACCCCGGCTTTTCCGGCATTACGGAGAGGATATTGCTTAGCTTTTCCGAGCGCGCCTCTTTCCCTGTTCTCTCTTTTTCGTTGCTGTCCATTTAGGTGTTTATCTTTTGTTTCACGTGGAACAATTCATAAAAGGGATTTATCTTCCAAGCATCACGAGCAGGATGTTGATGTCGCTGGGTGAAATGCCCGGTATCCGACTGGCTTGTGCGATGGTTTCGGGATCTATCCGCGTCAACTTCTGGCGGGCTTCGGTGGAGAGGGATTGAATCGAGTGGTAATCGAACTTTCCTTTTATGTGAATATTCTCCAGCCGGTTGATCTTTTCGGCGATCTGTTTTTCGCGCCGGATGTATCCGCTGTATTTGATGGCGATCTCGGTCGCTTCGATCAGTTCGCTTTTCCGGCTTTCGGGAGCCTTGTCCAGCTCGGCATGGAGGGCGGGCAATAGGGTCGCCAGGCTTTCCAGCGAGAGCTGCGGGCGGGAGATTAGGTCGATCAGTTTGCAGCCATGCGATAGCGGCGTTGTCCCCAGCGCCTCCAGTCCGGCGTTGACAGCCTGCGGCCTGACGGAATAGTTTTCGGCGAAAGCAATGATTGCATCGCGGAACGATTCCTTTTCGTCCAACAGGTCGCGGCGCTCCTTTTTTGCCAATCCGATCGCATAGCCCCGTGGCGTCAGGCGCACGTCTGCATTATCCTGCCGGAGAAGAATCCGGTATTCGGCGCGGGAGGTGAACATCCGGTAGGGTTCGTCGACGCCTTTCGTGACAAGGTCGTCAATCAAAACGCCGATATAGGCCTCGTCCCTTTTTAACACGAACGGCTCTCCGCCATGGCAATGGATATGCGCATTGACGCCCGCCATCAGCCCTTGCCCCGCCGCCTCTTCATATCCGGTGGTACCGTTGATCTGTCCGGCGAAAAAGAGGTGGCGGATTTGCTTTGTCTCCAGCGTGTGCAGCAACTGGGTCGGGTCGAAAAAGTCATATTCAATGGCGTAGCCGGGACGGTAAATTCGTATATCGCGAAAGGCGGGGATCGCCTGAAGCGCCTGCAACTGGATCTCGAGCGGCAGGGAAGAGGAAAAGCCGTTCAGGTAATACTCCTGTGTGTTCTCTCCCTCCGGTTCGAGAAATAGCTGGTGTTGCGTCTTGTCGGCAAAGGTAACGATCTTCGTTTCGATGCTTGGGCAGTACCTTGGCCCGATGCTTTGTATCTGTCCGTTGTATAGCGGGGAGTCAGGCAATCCTTTGCGCAGGATATCGTGGCAGGCTTCGTTGGTGTAAAGCGTCCAGCAACTGAGTTGCTTCAATGTACGCGGGGCGAAATCGAGATATGAGAATTTGTGGAAATCGTTTTCTCCCGGCTGTTCGACCAGCTCATCGAAATGGACGCTTCTTCCGTCGATCCTTACCGGGGTGCCCGTTTTCATCCGGCAGGCATTGATCCCCAGCGAGGCCAATTGTTCGGTTATCCCGCCGACGGCAGGCTCCGCCATACGCCCTCCCTTTATCTGGGTGCGCCCGATATGCAGCAAGCCGTTCAGGAACGTGCCATTGGTCAGGATCACACAATTGGCATGAAACGTAACACCCAGCATGGTCTTTACTCCCGATACCCGGTTGTTTTCGATGATCAATTCGGTGACCGTATCTTGCCAGATCGTCAGGTTCTCCTGATTCTCCAGCACGTTCCGCCAGGCCTCGATGAAACGGGCGCGGTCGCTTTGCGCCCGCGGGCTCCACATCGCCGGCCCCTTGCTCCGGTTCAGCATCCGGAACTGGATCGCCGTCCGGTCTGTGACGATCCCCATGTATCCGCCCAGGGCGTCGATCTCACGGACGATCTGTCCTTTGGCAATTCCTCCGACTGCCGGGTTACAGCTCATCTGGGCAATCTTGTTCATATCCATCGTGATAAGGAGCGTCTTCGATCCCATATTGGCCGCCGCTCCTGCCGCCTCGCAGCCGGCATGTCCGGCCCCGACAACTATTACATCGTACTTGAAATTCATTGTTCTTTTTTCTGTTCGGTTATTGATTGTCGCTCTCCTTTTTCGCCGAAGAGCAGGGCTAACGCCCGGTTTTCGTTCCTCTCCATGACCTCCCGTTGTCCGGCGCCTTTATCCTCGATGCCGCAAAGGTGCAAAATTCCGTGGATAATGACGCGGTGAAGCTCTACGATGAAATCGACATGGTATTTTTGGGCGTTACTCGCTACCGTATCGAGGCTAATCACGAGATCCCCTGCGATGGTATCCCCGTCGGAGTAGTCGAACGTAATGATATCGGTATAGTAATCGTGCTTCAGGTACTGGCGGTTGACCTCCAGTATCTTTTCGTCGTCACAAAAAAGGTAGTTGATTTCACCGGCTTTCCGCTGAAAGCTTGTGGCGACGGATTTGATCCATGCGCTTGTCGCCCTTTTCCGTATCGGAGGAAACGAGACATGCTCTGTATGATATCGAATAGCCATAATGGAGGTTTATACGTAATTAAAAAACAGGTAAGTCAGGAAAATCGCCGCAACGGCGCCGGTAAGGTCGGCCAGCAGCGAACATGGTACGGTATAACGGGTATTCCGGATGTTGACGCTGCCGTAATAAAGGGCGACGACATAGAATGTCGTATCTGTCGACCCTTGCACAATGGAGGCCAAACGGCCGACGAACGAATCGACGCCATACGTATTCATCGCGTCCAGCATCATCCCCCGCGCCCCGCTGCCGCTGAGCGGCTTCATCAGCATGGTCGGCAGCCCGCCGACAAACTCGGTGTCCAATCCCATCGCGCCAACCCCTGCCTTGATGCCCTCGACGATAAAATCCATGGCTCCCGAAGCGCGGAAAACGCCAATGCCCACCAGTATCGCAATCAGGTAGGGGATGATGGTAATAGCCGTTTTAAAGCCCTCTTTCGCCCCCTCGATGAAAGCGTCATACACCTGTATCTTCTTCCGTATGCCGCAGACAATGAATCCGCAGATGATGGTGAAAAGAAGCGTATTGGCGAAGAGGGTGGAATAGGTGGACACCTGCTGTTGGTCGAGCGACCTGAACAGGACGACGACCCCTACGGTCAATGCCGCCAGTCCGCCAAGGAAGAGCAACAGGTTTTTCTGCAGGATATTGATCCGTTGCCTGACGCAGACCACGAATATGGCGGTCAGCGTCGAAACGAGCGTTGCCAGGAGAATCGGCAGGAAGACGTCCGATGGATTCGCCGAACCCAATTGCGCCCTGTACATCATAATGGTGATGGGAATCAGGGTAAGCCCGGATGCGTTGATGCACAGGAACATGATCATGGCGTCGCTGGCGCGGTTCTTTTCGCCGTTTAATTCCTGTAATTGCTGCATCGCTTTCAGCCCCATGGGCGTGGCGGCATTGTCGAGGCCTAAGAGGTTGGCCGACAGGTTCATGAATATAGAGCCTGTGACCGGATGGCCTTTCGGTATACCCGGGAAGAGCGCACCGAATACCGGCGAAGCCATACGGGCGAACGATTGGACGACGCCTCCCCGCTCGCCGATCTTCATGATACCGAGCCAAAGGGTCAATATCCCCGTCAATCCCAGCGATATCTCAAACCCCGATTTGGCCGACTCAAACGACGATTGGATGATCTCGGTAAAGACCGCCGTATCGCCACAGATGACGAGCTTTCCCACAGCAACCGCAAACGCCACCAGAAAAAAAGCAATCCAGATATAGTTTAATACCATATTTATTTGTTTGATAGCAACAAAAGTACGAATTCTTCTTTGTATTCATGGCCTCTTTTTATAAATTTGATCGCTCATAGCAACCTGTAATAAAGTAAGACGATGAAAATATTGGTAACATACGACATGTTTCGTGAAGGATACGCCGCGTTGGAAAGGCGGTATGACGTGACTTTTCCCGATAAAAGGGACTTCTCATACGAAGAGGTATCGGCAATGATCGCAGACTATGACATCCTTTGTCCGATGTTCAATTTCCCTGTCGACCGTGCGCTGATCGACCGTGCGCCGAAGTTGAAACTGATTGCCAACTATGCGGTAGGGTATAATAATATAGATGTAGCCTACGCGCTGGAAAAGGGGATAACGGTGGCCAATACCCCCGACCCGGTGATCGCCCCGACGGCCAACCTGGCGCTGGGATTGATGATCGACGCCGCGAGGCGCATCTCGGAGTGTGACCGGAAACTCCGCAAGCAAAAAGAGCGCATGAAAATCTCCGTCCTGGAAAATATGGGCGTTCAGATCACCGGGCAAACGCTCGGTATCTTTGGCATGGGACGCATCGGGAAAGCCCTTTGCAAGCGGGCGCGCGCCTGCGGGATGGATGTGATCTACCATAACCGTAGCCGGATCGACCTCGAAGAGGAAACCCGCCTGGGCGTGGTCTATGTCTCTTTCGACGAGCTGTTGGCGCAATCCGATTTCCTATCGTTGAATGCGCCCTATACGGAAGAGACCCATCATATTGTCGATGAAATCGCCTTAAGCCGCATGAAGCCCTCCGCCATCCTGATCAACACCGCACGCGGCCCGCTCGTCGATGAATACGCCCTTATTAACGCGTTAAAGGAGAAGACGATCCTTGGCGCCGGACTCGACGTCTTTGAGTTTGGCGACCATCCGCTGCCCGGATTGCTGGAATTGGACAACGTGGTGATGACTCCGCACATCGGAACGCAAACGGTTGCCGCCCGCCTCGATATGGCGCACGACGTTTGCCGCAATGTGATCGGTTTTATTGAGGGCGACCGCCCCGTTTCACGTGTTCTCCGCCCCTGAAACCGCCCCGGATTTGTTTTATTGCCCCTCTTTTCGTTCGATAGAATTGTCTATTTAAGATTTTTCTGCACAAATTATTTTTTGATATTCGTGTTATTTCGTATAATTGCACACGAAGATGGTTGTTTGTGGCTGTTTTTGTGATAGTAAATGGATTCGGACGCGGCATAAATGACAGAATTGTCTCATTTACGATTGAAGAAAATTGAAATACAAGATAAAAATAACGTCTGCATGAGCAGAAAAAGAGGGAGTAAAGGGATATGGAACTGATAAAAGAGAAAATCAAAGAGATTAACAGGCCGAGTTTCAGGCTTGTACGTAACGCCGGGCATTATGCCTATCATGGCAGCGTGTTGAAAGCGATCTCCCCGGTGATCGCCAAAGAGTATAAAATGGAAGACCTGCGTCTGGCCTACGAACGGCTTTTCAGGAAAGAGGAGGAGGCCTTTATGCGGCACAGGAGCTTTGAAGAGACAAAAGATATTCAGGCGGCGGATCAGAAGCGCGACGAACTGTTTTGTTTCATCAAACGGTTTATCGAAAATATGAAATACAACCCCGACCCCGAATTGAAGGCCGGGGCGGAAGTCCTGAACCGTGCCCTGGCGCTCTACCGCAATGCGCACCGCAAATCGTTTGAAGAGAACACCGATATGGTCGACCGCTTTATCGCGGAGATCGAAAAGGAGGAATATGCCGGAGCGCTGAACAGGCTGGATCTGCAGAAGTCGCTCAGTCTGCTGAAAGAGGCCAATACGAAGTTTGCCGCCCTCTATCACGAACGGTTGGACAAGAAACGGCAGCGTAGCAGCGAAGAGAAAATGAAGCAGCTCCGCCCCTTGGTCGACCAGGCTTTTTTCGAGGTCATAAAGTTTATCAATGCCATCTATCTGGTCAGCCACGAGATCACAAAAGAGGAGCAGGTCATCGACGAATTGGGGCGTATAATTGATGAAATTAACGGCTGTAGCGAAAAACTGAGTGTCACCAAAAACCCCGTTTTAGTGACATAATGTCAAAAAATGCCCCTTTTCGGCAGTGCGTATTTTTTGAATTTTTCCGAATTTTTCTCCCTTTTCGGACGAAAATCCCGCCCTTTTGGGCGAAATGACAACGATTCTCAGAGAATTGTTCGAAATCATCTGGATGATGTCCGGAGATGATTAGGATGATTTTTAGAGAGATCCGGATCATTCCCGGACATGATCCAGATGATTTTCCGGACAGTTCCGAACATTTTGTCAACAAGCCTTAATTCAGAACTCCTGACCTGGCACAGATTGGATTGTCGCGATTTTGAAGTGGAGGGTTAAAGCAGTACCTGGATAGCGTGTTTGTGATAGATTGATGGTATGTATCACGTTTCGGATGGCCTCGTTGCTTCGTTGGTTAGCCAAAGGGTATAGTGTGATGACAAGTTGATTATTTTGATAATCGGGCAACAGGTCTATGGTTTGATTGATAATGGCTTTCACTAACGTTCTGATTTC
>JAISRY010000231.1 GCA_031273385.1 Tannerellaceae bacterium
CTGGAGTGATAAGAAGCGCCACCAATATGTATGAACCAAAATTGTCTTCATCGACTTTCATTGTTATTTCGGCAACAAATATAAAAACAATCCGACAAACCGCAAATAATTTTTTAAAATTTTCAACTCTCAACTCTCAACTATTGTGAAGATGTGCAATAGTTTTTGTTTTTGTCCCACCATATTTTGGTGGAGACTACGTCGGCTCCGCCGAGGAGTTGGACGCCTTTGTCGTATTCCGCTTTGTTGATCTGTATTTCGTTTTGCGGATACTGTACGCGTTTGATGAAGTTGTCGGGATCAAGGATGTTGGTGTTGCCGTTGTCGTACAACAACTGGTCGCGTGAAAGGCCAACATCCATACGCGGCAGGTTCAGGCGGCGTTTGTCGTTCCATGCCTCCATCGCCATATCGGGGAAAAGGCCGAGGTACTTTTGTGTGATGATCTTTTCGAGCGGCGTGTTTCCCGCTCCGGCGTTATCGTCAAAGGAGGCGCTTGTCCCGGCATCGTTCTTTGCGGTAGAGGCCAGGTAAGCGTCCGCTTTGTCGGCGACTCCCCAGGTGGCGAACGACGTGCGTACGCCTGCTTCGTATTCCGCTTTAGCATCGCCGGCGGCAAAACCGCGCAGGGCGGCTTCGGCTTTCAGGAAGCAGACCTCTTCGTAGAGGAAGACGTCGTAGGGGCGGTTTTTGTAGGGTGCGCCGTTCCGGATCAGGATACCCAGCTCAGGCCAGCGGTTGGCGTTGTATTCCGGATGATCTTCAAGCATGGCGGAAGAGAGTCCGAAAGGAATCCCGGCCCATTGTCCGCCCACCAGCGCCGGTTCGAACATTTTCGGGGCGCGCGGGTCTACTTTCTCCGGGTGCGAAGAGACGGGGACTACGGCGTTGCCGCTCAGCATCGGACGGTTGTTGACAATGCCCTCCGGCCAGTCGATACCGCCGATACCGGTGACCAGCTTTTCGAACGAAGAGGTCATGTTCAACGGGCCGCTCCAGGTGATCTGGAACATGGTGTAGTTGTAGTCCGCTCCCCAGTCGCCATTGGCTTGCGGGGTGATATAGGCGTTGTCGCCGACATTTTCCATCACGCCGGAGCCGATCGCTTTACCGGCCTCTTCCTTACAGACGGCGGGCGCCACTTCCGACAGGCGCAGCGCCAGGCGCAGACGCAGGGAGTTGGCGAACTTCCGCCATTTGGCGACATCGTTTTTGTACACAATATCGTAGGCCGATTCGGCGAATACGGGATTGGGGCTTCTCCTGTCGATCAGGGCGACGGCCTCTTCCAGTTCGCGGAAAAACTCGGTATAGGCGTCCTCTACCGAGCGGTAGGGCGGGTTGGCCTCTATTTCCGAATACTTGGCAAAGGGGATAGGCCCGAAATAGTCTATGCCGTTCGACTGGACATAGACGCGCCATATTTTGGCTACGGCAAGGATATTGGCGAACTCAGCCTCTTTTGCGCCCAGGTTACGGATCACGATATTGAGGGAAGAGATGGCGGACTGTACGCGGCGGTACATCCGCTGGTTCCAGTCTTCGTTCATCTGATAGTTCTTGGTCGCCCATGCGCCGCCGGCATCCAGCATCTGTGCATAGAAGTCGATCATCAGCGATTTGATACGCTGTTCGTCGTCCCCGTCTATGACGGGAAGGCTCGTGCGGAAAGCCGTAGCCAGGCGGACAGCATCCAGGTTGTAATCCACGTCTGCTGTCGGTTCGTTCGGATTGACATTGATTGCCGTCAGGTCGCATCCTGTCATCATCCCCAGGGAGAGGAGGAGGCACGCGGCATATAACTTTATACTATTTTTCATGTTGATATTCATTTTAATGAAACTACCTGTTGTTTTTAGAATGCAACGCTGATATTGAACCCGAAGCTTCTCATCGTCGGCATGGATGCAAACTCATAGCCCTGTACCCTGTTTCCGTTACTGAAGCCGGCTTCGGGGTCAAACCCTTTGGTCTTGCTGTAAATCATAAAGAGGTTACGGGCGACAAGGCTTGCTTTCAGGCTGGTGAAAGGCGTCTTTGCCAGGATGGTGCGCGGCAGGGTGTAGCCGAAGCTCAGTTCGCGCAGGCGGGCATTCGTCGCATCGTAGATAAAGGCTTCGGAGATTCCCCTTACGCCGTTCCAATACTGTTGTGACGTTACCTTTTTGGCATTTACCGAGCCGTCTTTCGTTACGCCCTCTACGACGATCCCTTCGTCACCGCGGCCGGGGAGGGTCATCGCCAGGTTACCATACGTCGTGCCTACCTGGATGGAGCCCATATAGACGTCGCCGCCATAATTGAGGTCGATCAGGAAGCCGAGGGAGAAGTTTTTGTAGGTCAATTCGTTCGACCATCCCAACATCCATTCCGGCTGGTTATTTCCCAGCTTCTTCATGTCGCTGGCGCGGACGGGCAGGCCGTCTTCGCCGACAAGGATCCGGTTATTGGCGTCGCGTTCGTAGGCATAGCCGTACATGTCGCCGTAAGAACCGCCCTCTTCGGCTACGATCTCCAACTGGCTAAGGCCTGTGCCGTCACTCAGGATCTGCTTTTTGGTGTCGTCGGTGAGCGATACGATGGTGTTCTTGTTTTTCGACCAGTTGAGCAGGGTTTCCCACCTGAGCCCGCCGGCCGTTTGCAGCGGCGTACCGTTCAGTGCGATTTCCCATCCCTGGTTCTGTATATCGCCGGCGTTCACCAGTTTGTATTTGTAGCCGGTAGCGGCGGGGACGGATATTTTCAGGATCTGGTTAAACGCATTCTTCTTATAATAAGAGACGTCTATGCCCAGGCGGTTGTCGAAGCCTTTCAGCTCCAGGCCGACTTCCCACGACTGTATGGTTTCGTTCTTCAACGAGCCGTTCGCCATCCAGTCTTTGTTCTTCACCGACAACATGCCCCCTTTGATGTCGTAATCGAGGGTGTAGTAGTCCTGCAGTTGGTACGGGTCGGTGTCGTTACCCACCTGTGCCCATGATACGCGCAGTTTACCGAACGTCAGCGCTCCTATGTCCTTACCCATCCGGCTCAGCGTCTGGGAAAAGATCCAGCTACCGCCTACCGACGGGTAGAAATAGGCGCTGTTGTTTTTCGGCAGCGTAGACGACCAGTCTTCACGCGCCGTCACGTCCAGGTAGAGGCTGCTTGCCCACGAGAGTGAAGCCGTCGCATAAAGCGAGTTGATCTGCTTGCGGCTCTTGGTATAGGCGGCCTTGTGGAGGCGTCCGTTGGAGATGGAATAGAAGTCGGGGATGACCAGTTCGCCGGAGAAATCGTTGTTCAACGATGTCGTCCGGTACATGATGTTTCCTCCCACGGTACCGACAATACCGAAATCGCCCCAGTTCTGTTGCGCTGTGAAGAGGAAGTCGGAGTTGAGTTCCTTGAACCGTTCCGTTTGTGTGCGGAAGCTGCCGGAGGTCTCCCAGTAGGGGTTTCCTGTGGCGCGTATGTTGTCGTACACAAAGGTATAGTTGTCCATACCGGTGCGGAGCTTCAGGCTCAGCCAGTCGGTGAGGGTAAAGTCCAGCGAGGCGAGGGAGATATAGCGATCCCTCTTGTCGGCGTTCGTATTGCGGTAGGCCGACCAGTACGGGTTGCGTGGCGCCGAGTTGTGATCGGTCACATAACCGGCCGGGCGTCCGTCGGCGCGTTTCCAATCGGCCTCCTTATAGGCGTCGTAATCGCTGAAAGCGACGCTGCGCGGCATAATCAGGTTTTCGTAGAAGATATTGTCGGGGTCTGCGGCCACCTTGATACGGTTCTTCGTATTCTGGTTCACGTAATTGATCTTCACGTCGGCGGAGAGCCATTCGGCCATCTTGACGGTAGAGCGCAACGTGATGGAGGTGCGATCCATGCCGCTGTTGGGGATCACCGCTTTGTTGTCCAAGCGGGTGACGGCGGCGCGGAACGTGATATCTTCGGAATTTTTGCTGATGTCGAGGCTGTTTGTCCAGCTGTTACCGGTACGCATGAAGTCGCGATAGAGGTTGTTGTCGCGGGCGGAATAGGGCAAATCGCCCAGTGCGCCCGAAACGGTTTTCCCGTCCATCTTCGCCCCCCAGCTACCCAGTATATTGGCGTCGAACGCGCCGCCCGAACCCTGTCCGTATTCGTTCTGGAATTTCGGCGTCTGCATCGGGTTTTCAAAGGTCAGGTTCGTATTGAACGAGATGCCTACCCCTTTGCCGGAGGCGCCCTTTTTCGTCGTGATCATCACGACGCCGTTTCCGGCGCGGCTACCGTACAGTGCGGCGGCGGCAGGGCCTTTGAGTACCGACATGCTTTCGATATCGTCGGGCGAGATGTCCGAAATACCGGATCCCTTGTCCACGTTGCCGTTCCCCCAGTAGTCGTCGGTGACGCTGCTGAAGTTGTCGATCGGTACGCCGTCGACGACGATCAACGGCTGGTTGTTCCCGCCGATGGAGTTGTTACCGCGTATCACGATACGGGTCGACCCGCCTACGCCGGTACCGTTTTGTTTGATCTGGATACCGGCGATCTTACCGGCCAGGGCGTTCGCCACGTTAGCGTCGCGCGTTTCGGTCAGCTGATCGCCCTTCACCTCCTGCATGGCATAGCCCAGCGCTTTCTTTTCGCGCTTGATGCCCAAGGCTGTGACGACGACCTCTTCCAACGCCTGCGTATCTTCAATCAGTGTAATGTCCAATACCGGCTGTCCGGCATAGATGATCTCCTGCGGATGGTAACCGATATATGAAATCTGAATCGCTATCCCGTCTCCCTCGGGAATGTCGAGGCTAAACTGCCCGTTCAAATCGGTAATGGTACCGACTGTCGTCCCTTTCACCAGGATATTCGCCCCGATAACAGGTTCGCCGGTCGTGTCGAGAACCGTGCCGGAGACCTTTTTATCAGCGGCAAATGAGGCGTGAGCACATACGCTCAGGAGAAAAATAAAAAGTATACAACTTTTTGTCCGAATAAATTTTAAGGTTGCATTATTATTCATACTTTTGTTATGCATTTATTTATAATAAAGTGATTTATAAACTGCTGGTAACAGTTTGTAGATGGTACGGGAGAATATGTTATCATGTTCTTCCGTATGTTTATACAATTATATGTTTTTCTTCATCGGCCTATTGATTTTAATGGTTAGACATCTTATTTCGTAATTTCTATCGTTTGCTTTTCCAGTGCGTCGTGGCTGTTGACGGCCGGCTGGTGTATCGTATAATGAATCCCCGAAGCGGTCTTCAGGTAGTCCATCACCTGCGACAGAGGCTCTTCCCTAAACCGGAGGGTAATCATGGCGTTGAATACCTCCGGGTCTTTCACCTCAAAGCTGACATTATAGTGCCGCCCGAGCGTACGCAATACCTGCTCCATCGGCGTATGGCGGAACACCACTTCGCCGCTTCGCCATGCCGCTCCCGCTGCCGCCTGAACGGTCGAGAGGCGTACCGTCCCGGAATGTTTCTCATACCCGGCTTTTTCGTCCGGTTTCAGCTCGCGGACGGCTCTTTTCCCATTCGCGCAGAGGATGTTCAGCTTGACGGAGCCCTCCGTCAGCGTAGTCTCTATCAGGTCTTCTTCCGCGTAGGCGCAGACATTGAACGACGTCCCCGTCACCTCCACCAGGCAGGAGGAGTCCGCCTGCACCACAAAAGGCCTCGCCCGGTGCTTGGCCACCTCAAAATAGCCTTCGCCATCCAGCTCCACCCAGCGTTTGCCGCTTTCCGCCGCAATAGCATACTTCATCGAACTACCGGCGTTCAGCCATACCCTCGACCCGTCGGGCAGGTCGAAAGCGGAGATAACGCCCGGCGAAGTATGTACCTCCACCATCTGCACCCCGCCGCCGTCGTGCCGCATATACACATACCCCGCTATCAGGAACAGCGGGATAAAAAGTATGCCGGCGATCCGTTGAAGCGCCGGCCATAACCGCCCCCGGCGGATACCTCTATCTTTTCTTTTTGTTTTTACCTTGAACTCACCCAACGCCTTTTCGACATCCACCATATTCCTGACGCGCAACTGCTTAGCCGCCTGCAAAGTGAAATAAAGCTCTTCCGCTCTCCTTTCGTTCTCCGCAGAAGCGCCCAGCCAGTTCTCCACCTCCGCCTGTGCCTCGCCGGAGAGCTTCCCGTCCAGATAAAGAATCAATATGGTGTCGTCTATCGTCATCCTATAATTACTTCTACATATACTAATACAATCCAGAAAGGAAATATACTAAACCAAAACCCAACTTTTTTCGATAACTCCGATCGCGAGGGCGGAAAATGAGGTTTTATAACCCAGCCCTTGCGATAGAAGGTGTCTCCACTCGCTGCGCTCGGTCGACATGACGTTTGAGATTACGGATGTCATTCGCAATGATTGAACTTCGGACGGGAGCCGTTTTCAACGGGACGGGAGCTATATTTTTTCAGTCGGGAGCTATTTTTATTTGGACGGGAGCTATTTCCGGTTTTACACAATTGTGTAGGCCGGGCTACATAACTGTGTAGGTAGGACTATACAATTGTCTGTGTATGACTACACTATTGTGTACGTCCGGCTATACTATTGTGTACGCGTTCACTATTCACTATTCGTTGTTCACTATTCGTTGTTCACTGTTATGTCAATTTTAATGTCTATCTTTGATGGGTCAATTGAGTTACTAATTATGCAGATTATGTCAGACAGTGTCGTTTTGATTCCTACATATAATGAGAAAGAGAATATCGAAAGCATTATCCGGGCTATTTTTGGGTTGGGGATTTCGTTTCATATCCTGATTATTGATGATGGGTCGCCCGATGGGACGGCGGATATTGTGCGAAGCCTGCAGGGAGAGTTTGACGGACGGCTTTTCCTTGTCGAGCGGGA
>JAISRY010000236.1 GCA_031273385.1 Tannerellaceae bacterium
TCGTTTTTGATTCATTATCAAATTTGACCAGAGGGGTTATTTTACTCCTCCAAAGATACTGATAATAAATCATTTGACAATGAAATAAGCCATGTTTTTATTTTACCAAAGTAGAATTAAACGTTATTGATGTTCGGGGCGTAACAGGTCGTTTACCGTCTTGACGGGACTGAACGTTTCGGCGGGCACCTCGACGAAGACGGTGTTCCAATCGCTCATCGCCCCGTTCCACAGGCCGGGCAGCTCCAGGGCTTTCAGCTTCTTTCCCTCCTTGCTTTTGCAGGAGATAAAACCGGTGTTACTGTCCACGTAATCGGGGAGGTGATACTTCTGCCCCTTATGGTCTTTGAGCGCACAGACGATATCCACGGGATTGAAATAGGCGCTCTGTTCGAGCATCTCCCTTTTCAGGGGGTCGTTCATGTCGATCTGGGATGCTTCCACGATCTGAGGCGATACCGTCCCGTCGGGGTTTACCGCCAGGAAAGGCCCTCCGCCCGGTTCGCCGGAATTTCTGACCATGCCGCAGACGCGCAAGGGGCGCGACAGTTTATTGCGGATATAGAGGATCAGCTCGGCATCTTCGAGGTATTTCAGTTCGCCATTCCGCACACAGAGCTCGTCCTGGAGGAAATGGATCATCTCTTCCACCTGCTTGTGGGAGTATTTCCCGCTCTCGATCAGCTCCAGGCAGGCGAAGATGCGCTTCTGCAGGGTCACCAGCAGTCCGCCCAGCATCTTTTTGAAGATGACGGTTGAATATTTGAGGCTGTCGGGGGCGACATTGTCGATATTCTTGATGAACACCACGTCTGCGTCAAGGTCGTTCAGGTTTTCGATCAACGCACCGTGCCCTCCGGGGCGGAAAATCAACTCCCCCTTTCCATCCCTCAGCGGACGGTTCTCCATATCTACCGCAATCCGGTCTGTACTTGGCTTCTGTATGCTGTACGAGATGGTAAAACGGACGGAGAACTGCTCGTCGATCAACCGCTGGCGGTGGGTCACGAACTTTCGGAACAGCGCCTCCTGCTCCGCCGGTACGGTGAAGTGGAGAAAGACCTCCCCGAAGCTGTTTTTGGTATACATCGCCCCCTCCGCCAGATGCTCTTCGGCAGCCGAGCGCGGCCGTTTGGGATAGGTGTGGAAAAGGATCATCCCCTTGGGGTGATGGCCATAGTTCAGCCCTTTCTCTTCAAGGAGGTTGGCGACGACGGCTTTGTATCTCCCCGCGGCCAGTAGCGCCGGAATACCCGCCCCCTCGTTGATGAGGCACACCTCGTTCAGCCGGTCGTAAAAGGCAAACTTCCCGATCCCCTCAAAGAACGCCCGTTCGTACGCCGTCGCCGGCTCGTCATATCCGGCGGCAAGGAAAGCGTACAGCTCCATAAACATACGGCTCGCCGCGCCCGAAGCGGGGACAAACTTAAAAATCCGCTTTCCCTCTTTGCGGTACTGATCCCAGGCCGTGACGTAATCAATCTGCTTTTCCTGCGGGATGACCATAATACCCTTACCGGCCGAAGCCGGAGCCGTTATGTCGAGAAAAGGGAAACCCCTCTCAAAACAGGCCAGTTGTTCCTCGATGTCTTTTGCTTTTTCACTCATACCATACATTCTTTCATTCCGTTTCTTAGCTTCTGTTGCCGGCAAATGTATAAAATACTGTGAGATTTTCACCGGAGTTTCAACAAAAAAAGATACTTTTACCATTTTATTTCATGCCTATGCAGACAGAACCATTCTTTACGGCAGAAGAAAAGAGCTTGTTTTTCGCCAAATACAAACAGCTCTTGAGCAGCTTGTACGCTTTCCTGGAAAAAGAGGACATCCGGAAAATGCGCAAGCTGATGCAACAGGTCGTTTCGCTGGATTGTTACGCGAGGGACAAGAACGGGATCAACGGGCTTTTACGGAACATCGACACCGCCCTGATCGCCGTCACGGAGATCAGCCTGAAACGGGCGCCGGTCATCGCTATCCTGCTCTACCGCCCGGTGTGGAAGAACCTCATCACGCTGGAAGAGGTCAGGAAGACGTTCGACGACGACGTCGCCCTGATCATCAGCCGCCTGCTCAAAACGTCCGACCTCTATGCCCGCAATACGGCCATCGACTCCGAAAACTTCCACCGCCTGCTCTTCTCCTTTGCCGAAGATGTGCGGGTCATCCTCCTGATGATCGCCGACCGCCTCTGCGTCATGCGTATGGGCAAACAGCTGAAAGAGGAGAACGACCGCCTACGGCTCGCCATGGAGGCCTCCTACCTCTACGCTCCCCTGGCGCACCGGCTGGGGCTTTACAAGATAAAGGGGGAGATGGAAGACCTGTCGCTGAAATACACCGACCCGGCACAGTTCGACTTCATCAAACAGAAGCTGAACGAGACCAAACGTTCGCGCGACGCCTATATCGCCGAATTTATCGCCCCCGTCAAGAAGAAGCTCGAAGAGGCCGGCTTTACGTTCGATATCAAAGGGCGGACAAAGTCGATCTATTCCATCAATAACAAGCTGAAAAAGCAGCAGATCGAGTTCGAAAACATCTACGACCTCTTCGCTATCCGTATCGTGCTGGATACCCCGCCGGAGCGGGAACGCCTGGAATGTTGGCAGGCCTATTCCATCGTCACCGACATGTACCAGCCCAACCCCAAACGGATGAAAGATTGGATTTCCATCCCCAAAAGCAACGGCTACGAAAGCCTGCACGTCACCGTCATGGGGCCGCGCAACCGCTGGGTAGAGGTACAGATCCGCACCGTGCGCATGGACGAGATCGCCGAACGGGGACTGGCGGCGCACTGGAAATACAAAGGCGTGAAAGAGGAGACCGGGCTGGACGAGTTCCTGAACAACGTCCGCATGGCGCTGGAATCGAAAGAGGCCAACCCGCTCGACCTGATGAAAGACTTTAAAATGGATCTCTATAAAGACGAGATCTATGTCTTTACACCCGCCGGAGCGCTTATCCAACTGCCCAAAGGCGCAACCATACTCGATTTCGCCTTTGCCATCCATACCGGGCTGGGAAGCAAATGCGTCTCGGCCAAGGTGAACAACAAAAATGTACCGATCAAGCATGTCCTCAACAACGGCGATACGGTGACCATCATCACCTCCCCCTCCCAAACGCCGAAACGCGACTGGCTCAGCTTCGTCACCACCTCAAAGGCACGCATGAAGATCCGCCAGGCGCTGCGCGAAGAGGCGGCCAAGTCGGCCGAATATGCAAAAGAGCTGCTGCAACGCCGCTTCAAAAACCGGAAGATCGACGTCGATGAGGGGCTGCTGATGCGGTATATCAAAAAGAAAGGCTACAAGACGTTGACCGATTTCTACCTCGATATATCCGAAGAGCGGCTGGACGCCAACCAGGTCATCGACGACTACCTCGAGCTGGAGCGGAAAGAAAAGGAGACCAACGAACGCACCGACGTCAGGAGCGCCGAGGACTTCGTGACGACCACCGAAGCCGAAGAGATCGCCACCCACCAGGATGTGCTGGTGATCGACAAGAACCTGACGGGGATAGAATATAAGTTGGCCAAGTGCTGCAACCCGATCTATGGGGACGACGTCTTCGGCTTCGTATCGACGCAGGGGATCAAGATACACCGCATGGACTGCCCCAACGCGCAGGGGATGTTCAGCCGTTTCGGCTACCGTATTATACAGGCGCGCTGGAGCGGAAAGGGGGACAACGGGTATGTGGTCAACCTGAGGGTCATCGGGCGCGACAATATCACGATCGTGAGCAATATCACGTCGGTCATCGGTAAGGAGAACGGCGTCACGCTCCGCTCCCTCCATATTGATTCGGTAGACGGCTTTTTCCAGGGACACTTCGCCGTACTGGTCAAAGATACCCGCACCCTGGGATTGCTGACGGGCAAGATTAAATCGGTCAAGGGGGTCAAAAGCGTGGAGCGGCTAAACGCTTAGACAGGCTTCAACCCCATCTCCTCCGCCTGTTGCAGCATGTATTGACGGGCTGCTTCGTACTCGTTGGGGATAACGCCGTCCAGGATGGCATTCTTGATCTTTTCCTTGATCAGGCCGACAGGCTTGGAGGGCGGCAGGCCGAACGTCGTCATGATCTCTTCGCCCGAAACCGGCGGCTGGAAATTCCGCACCCTGTCTTTCTCCTCTATCTCCGCCAGCTTCTCGCGTACCAGGCGGAAATTGTTCAGGTAACGGCGCACCTTGTCGGGGTTCTTACTCGTAATGTCCGCTTCGCAAAGCAGCATCAAATCGTCGATATCGTCGCCCGCATCAAACAGGAGGCGGCGGATGGCGGAGTCGGTCACTTCGTCGTCGGCCAGCCCGATGGGGCGCATGTGCAGGTTGACCATCTTCTGGACATACCTCATCCTGTCGTTCGTCGGCAGCTTCATCTTGCGGAAAATACCGGGGATCATCCGTTCGCCGACAAAGTTGTGGTTATGGAACGTCCACCCCAGGCGGTTGTCCCACCGCTTCGTGACCGGCTTGGCGATATCATGGAGCAGTGCGCTCCAGCGAAGCCACAAATTATCGCTATGCCGGCACAAACGATCCAGCACCATCAGCGTATGCGAAAAGTTGTCCTTATGCCCGATCCCCTCCTTCGTCTCCGCCCCCTTTAAGGCGCTCAGTTCGGGGAAGATGAGCGGGAGCAGGCCGGACTTGTCCAACAGGTCGAAACCGATGGATGGCCGCGCAGAGAGGATAATCTTGTTCAGTTCGTCGGCGATGCGCTCTTTCGAGATAATCCCGATGCGTTCCCGGTTACGCGCGATCGCATCAAACGTATCGGGATCGAGGTAAAACCCCAGTTGGCTGGCAAAGCGGACAGCCCGCATCATGCGCAAGGGGTCGTCGCTAAAGGTCACGTCCGGCTCGAGGGGCGTCCGGATGGTCAGGTTCGCGAGGTCGGCCAGCCCGTCAAAGGGATCAGAGAGGCAGCCGTAATCGGCTTTGTTGAGGCATAGCGCCATGGCGTTGATCGTAAAATCCCGTCGGTTCTGGTCATCTTCGAGCGTACCGTCCTCCACGATGGGCTTCCGGCTGTCGCGGGTATAGGACTCTTTCCGTGCGCCGACAAACTCCAGCTCCCATTCGCCGGACTTCACCTGCGCCGTCCCGAAGTTTTTAAACACGGAGAGATGGCTGTTCTTCCCCATCTTTCGGGCGACGGCTTTAGCCAGCTCGATACCGCTTCCCACCACCACTATATCAATATCCTTAGACGGACGGTTCAGGAAAAGATCCCTCACATATCCCCCAATCACATATACCTCCAGATTCAACCCGTCAGCCACCTCCGACACCGTATAAAAAGGTTCGGTCGAAAGATGCCGGACGATATCCTCATTGCTCAAGCCTGAATACATAAATCCCTTTCTTTGTTTTAGCCCACAAAGATAGGCATTTTCCCCTCACAAACCAGCGGGTGGACAAAATGTTGTGTTGCAGAGGATAGGCAAAAACAAAAAGTCGTATCTTTGCCATAAGGAATTTAAACCAGCATGAATATGAGCGCTATATCTGAAGAGGACAGGAAAATATTAGACAGCGGCACGGACAGGATGAACCGTATCCGCTTTATGAATTTCATCATTTCTGAATTCGCCCTCGGATTCAAGATGAAGCAACCCAAAGCGTTCAAATACCTGAACGATTATGGCGGCCTTAAATTCTTGATAGACAACTACGAATATCTACACACCCAGTCGGAATACAACACCGCCATGACACTGCTCCATGTCTGCCGCAGAAACGGAGGGTGGCTATGAAAGTATTTCACGGCAGCGACGTATGG
>JAISRY010000042.1 GCA_031273385.1 Tannerellaceae bacterium
AGAGCTATTTTGAAATTTTCACAATGAAGATCGTTTATTTTCATCCGCTATATGCGTAAAGGCGTTACCTTTGCACAAATGAATGAATAAATGATCTTATGAAAAAAATTTCAAGTATCCTGCTATTCTTACTGATAGCTCTTGCTGCTGAGGCGCAGATCCTGACGCCGGTGCAGTGGAAAGTGAATCTGGAAAACGCCGCTTTTCCCGAAAAATTGATTGTTTTTACCGCTACACTGGAGAAAGGGTGGCATGTCTATGATATGGAGCTGCCGGAGAACGGGCCGGTTTCCACTACGTTTATTTTCGAAACGCTGAAAGGCGCCGAGCTTGTCGGCAAACCGCTTCCTTCGGTTCAGCCGACCGTCGTGTATGACGATATTTTCAAGATGGACCTGCGCTGGTATGGCGGGGTGGTCTCTTTTTCGCAGAAGATAAAAATTACCGACCCGAAGAAGTTTAAAGTAGCCGGGGAGGTTGAGTTTATGGTATGTAATGATGAGACATGCCTGCCTCCCGACCGGTTTCCGTTCGCGATAGAAAAGGATGTTAGGGCGGAGGCGGCGGCTGCCCTTGCGGGGACGGGGGATGACGCGCCGGAGAAAGAGCCGGTTGCCGTAGCCGTTGAGGAGGAGGCGGGCGAACCGGTGGCCGGGCAGCCTCAGCCAACTACGCCGGACGTTCCTGCGGCCGCCTTGTCCGTTTCAGACCCGAAGATAGATGGCGCCGATTTGTGGGCGCCTGTTATTGAAGAGATGAAAGCCTATGGCGATACCGTCCTGTCGGCTACCGATACGTCATGGCTCTATATCTTCCTGGCGGGATTTCTTGGCGGATTGATTGCGCTGCTTACCCCTTGCGTATGGCCGATGATTCCTATGACGGTGAGCTTTTTCCTGAAGCGGTCGAAAGAGAAGAGGAGGGCTGTCCGCGACGCCTTGACGTATGGCGCGGCTATCGTGGTCATTTACCTGGCAATGGGGCTGCTGATCACGGCTCTTTTCGGGGCAAGCGCACTGAATGACCTGTCGACCAACGCGGTATTCAATATCCTGTTCTTCCTGTTGCTGGTCGTTTTTGCCGTTTCGTTCTTCGGCGCGTTTGAGCTGGTGCTGCCTGCTTCGTGGACGAACCGGCTGGACAGCAAGGCCGACTCTACGACCGGCATCATCAGTATATTCTTTATGGCCTTTACGTTGGTACTGGTCTCTTTTTCCTGCACCGGCCCTATTATCGGGACGTTGCTGGTACAGGCTGCGGCGATGGGTAGCTCCGCCGGGCCGGCAGTCGGGATGTTTGGCTTTGCGCTGGCGCTCTCTATCCCGTTCGGCTTTTTTGCCGTCTTTCCCAATATGTTGCAAAGTATGCCGAAATCGGGGGGCTGGCTCAATTCGGTGAAAGTGGTACTGGGCTTCCTTGAATTAGCCCTGGCCTTGAAATTCCTCTCTGTGGCTGATCTGGCTTATGGATGGCGCATACTGGATCGCGAAGTCTTCCTTGTTTTATGGATTGTGATCTTTGCTTTGCTGGGGCTCTATTTGTTGGGGAAGATCACCTTTGCACACGACAGTGAGGTGAAACATCTCTCCGTTACGCGCCTCTTCCTGGCTATTGTGTCGCTGGCTTTTGCCGTCTATATGGTACCGGGATTATGGGGCGCTCCGCTGAAATCCATCAGCGCTTTCGCACCCCCTTTGTCTACGCAGGATTTCAGCCTCTATGACGACGAGGTGCATGCCCCTTTCGACGATTATGAGATCGGTATGGCCTTTGCCGCAAAGGAGAATAAGCCTGTGATCATCGACTTCTCCGGCTTTGGGTGCGTGAATTGCCGCAAGATGGAAGCGGCGGTGTGGACGGATCCTAAAGTCAAACAGGTATTGGAAAAGGAGTATGTGTTAATCACCCTCTTTGTGGATGATAAAACAAAGCTGCCCAAACCGCTCACCATCGAGGAACATGGGAAACGCCGGACGCTGAAAACCGTCGGCGACAAGTGGAGCTACCTGCAGCGCAGCAAGTTCGGCGCAAACGCCCAACCCTTTTACGTCCTTCTCGACAACGCCGGCAAGCCGCTCGCCCCGTCGTATGCCTACGACGAAGATGTGCCGAAATACCTCAGCTTCCTGCAAGACGGTTTGCTGAAATATAAAGAAAAAAAGACCCATTAATATAATGAACACCAGAGAAGAACAATTGAACGCTTTCGGCCGCCTGTTGGATATCATGGACGAGCTGAGGGTGAAATGCCCGTGGGACAGGAAGCAGACCAACGAAAGCCTCCGCACCAACACCATCGAGGAGACCTACGAACTTTGCGATTCCCTGATCCGGGGAGACAACGAGGATATCAAAGAAGAGTTGGGCGACCTGTTGCTGCATATCGTCTTCTATGCCAAGATCGGCGAGGAAAAGGGGGCGTTTGATATCCAATCGGTATGCGACGCCCTTTGCCAAAAACTGATCTACCGCCATCCGCATGTCTTTGGAGATGACCAGGCGGACACCAGTAAGAAAGTGGAACAGAGTTGGGAACAGCTCAAACTGAAAGAGAAAGGCGGAAACAAAACCGTGCTGGAGGGCGTACCCGCCGCGCTTCCCTCGGTGGTGAAAGCGCATCGTATCCAGGACAAAGCCCGTAATGCCGGTTTCGACTGGGAGCAGCGCGAACAGGTCTGGGACAAGGTGTTGGAAGAGTTCAACGAGCTGAAAGAGGAGATCGGCGGGATGGATGCGGAGCGGATGGAGAGTGAGTTCGGCGACCTGTTTTTCAGTCTGATCAATGCCGCCCGTTTATACAAAATCAATCCTGATAACGCCCTGGAGCGCACCAACCAGAAGTTCATCCGCCGCTTCAACTACCTGGAAGAGCGCACCATCAAAGACGGCCACTCCCTGAAAGACCTCACCCTGGAAGAGATGGACAAAATATGGAATGAAGCGAAAGCCAAGGGGCTGTAAAAAGCGGATCGCATGCTGCTTTTTTTCGGACGGGAGCTATTTTAAACGGGACGGGAGCTATTTTTATTTGCACAGGAGCTATTTTTTTTCGGACGGGAGCTATTCCCGGTTTTACACAGTTGTGTAGCCGCGGCTAGACAATTGTGTGGTCCGGGCTACACAACTGTGTAGTCCGAGCTACACAATTGTCTAGCTCGGGCTACACAATTGTCTAGCGTGGGCTACACTATTGTGTATATTTTCTTTGCGAGAGACTTAAGGGTTTAAGCCTCTTAAGCCCCTTAAAAAGCTTAAGGGGCTTAAGGATGATGCGAGAGGGCGCATCCTCTTTTAAAAGAGTATGCATACTCTTTCGAGAAAGTATGCATACTCTTTCGGAAAAGTATGCATACTCTTCCGGGGGCTTGCGGCGTTTCATTTTCTTCAGGGTTTGGGAGGGGTTGATTTTTTGCCTACCTTTGTGGCAATTAATTAATTTTGAACCCGTAAACTTTGACGGAATATGTTTGAGCTATTACATTTGAGTGATTTGAATATAAAGTTAGTGGAAAAGACCTTTTCCAAAACGATTCAGCAGTTGCAGGCAGGGGACTTCAAGAGCGCTGATGTCCGTAAAATGCCTAACACAGGGTTTTACCGCGCCCGGTTGGATATTCGCGACCGGTTGCTGTTTAATTTCGTGACCTATGATAATAAGAAATACATCCTGCTGCTGGAAGTCATTAAAGATCATAATTATGCGCAAAGCCGTTTCCTTCGCGGCGGCATGATTGATGAAAGCCAGTTCGTGGCCGTCGATACGCCCGAAAAAGAGCCTGAAACGGTAAGCGACCTGACCTACCTCAACAAACGGCACAAGGCGATTCACGTACTGAATAAGTTTATCTCGTTCGACGATTTCCAGCAATCCGTCTATACGTTGCAACCGCCCATGATTATTGTCGGCTCCGCCGGTAGCGGCAAGACGGTGCTGGTGCTTGAAAAGCTAAAAAGCCTGCATGGGAATGTGGCCTACATCTCCCTCTCCAAATACCTGGTCGACAATGCTTCAAAACTCTATTACGCCTCCGGTTACGACAGCGAACAACAGGAGGTCGATTTCCTGTCGCTCAACGATTTCCTGGCCTTATGGCAGAAGCCGGAGGGCAAAGAGGTTGATTTCAAACGGTTCGAACGCTGGTTCAGCCGTCACGCCCAAGCCGTCAGGATCAACGAACCCTACCGTGTATTTGAAGAATTTAAAGGGGTGATCTCCGGTTCGCCCATCCATACGGCCTGGCTTTCGCAAAAAGAATACATGGAGCTGGGCGTCAAGCAGTCTATCTTTATGAGTGCGGAGAGGGAACGCCTCTATCCCCTCTTCCTTAAATATGTGGAATGGCTGAAAGAGGAAAACCTGTACGACAGCAACATCCTCTGTTATGACTATTTAGACAAAACACAGCCCTACTACGACTATATCATGGTCGATGAGGTGCAGGATATTACCAATATCCAACTGAAGTGCATCCTCTCGTCGCTAAAAGATAAATCCCACTTTATCCTGACGGGCGACAGCAACCAGATCGTGCATCCCAACTTCTTTTCGTGGAGCAAGATTAAAACCTATTTCTACGAAACGGGAGACAGGCGGGACAACCAGATCAAGCTATTGCAGACGAACTACCGCAACAGCCTCCAGGTGGTAGAGCTGAGCAATAACCTGCTGAAAATTAAAAATGCACGCTTCGGCTCCATCGACAGGGAGAGCAATTTCCTGGTTCAAACCGTAAGCAAGGAGCAGGGAGAGGTCGTCCTCTACGCCAACGACGAGAAGAAGAAAAAGGAGCTGAACCGCCGCACACAGAACAGCACGAAGTATGCCGTCATCGTGCCCGACAACCAACAAAAGGCGAAAGCCGCACAGTTCTTCAAGACGCCGTTGATTTTCAATATACAGGAAGCGAAAGGGTTGGAGTACGAAAA
>JAISRY010000058.1 GCA_031273385.1 Tannerellaceae bacterium
TTTATAATTAGCAAGTATGGAAAAGTCTTTGAAAGGTACTCGTACCGAGCAGAATTTATTGAAGTCGTTTGCCGGTGAATCGCAGGCAAGAAACCGCTATACGTTTTTTTCGAGTGTAGCGAAGAAAGAGGGTTACGAACAGATCGCCGCTGTGTTTATGGAAACAGCCGAACAGGAAAAGGAACATGCCAAACGGTTCTTCAAGTTTCTTGAGGGCGGGATGGTTGAGATCACCGCCTCTTTCCCTGCCGGGGTAATCGGCACCACCATGGAGAACCTGGCTGCCGCCGCTGCGGGGGAGAACGAAGAATGGACGGAGCTCTATCCCACCTTTGCCGCCATAGCGGAAGAGGAGGGCTTTAAGCAGATAGCCGTAGCCTGGCGCATGATCTCTCTGGTTGAGAAAGAGCATGAAAGGCGTTACCTCAAACTGCTGGAAAACCTGGA
This sequence comes from Tannerellaceae bacterium, assembly GCA_031273385.1. Lineage (GTDB taxonomy): Bacteria > Bacteroidota > Bacteroidia > Bacteroidales > Tannerellaceae > DFXE01. Next base: position 448 of record JAISRY010000058.1, read on the forward strand.
AAGGAGTCAAGTGTTTGAGAAAGAGGAAGAGATAGAATGGCAATGCCGTAACTGCGGCTTCCTGCATAAAGGGAAGAAAGCCCCCAACAAATGCCCGGCCTGCGAACATCCGCAAGCATTCTTCGAGCCTAAGAAAGAAAACTATTGACAGCCCGGCCTTCCTTTATTTCTTGCCGTATGTCACACCCTGCCAGTCGTCCGTGCGGAAAGGCGAAGCGGGTAATTGTGTGCCGTTGGAAAGGTTGCATGCCGGATTATCCGCCCATGCATACCTGACGGCGACAGGAAAGGAGACCTCCGGAGACGAAACGACCACCGTATTGCCGTCGATCACTGCGTCCGCCCAATGGAACGTATGATCGACGCCGGCAATGGCGAATCCTTTCAGCGGCTCGCCGCCCTTTGCCTGTAACCCCCCGTTCGTATGCTTGAAGAAGAGGCGTATCCTGTTCCCCTCGATGGTGTATGATTCGTAGGCGGGGCCTGAATAGTCGATCTTTTCCCCGTAGGTATTCGCTCTTGCGGCCAATGCCAGGCGTCGCCCTACGTCCTGTTTGTTCTTCGGATGGATATCGTCGGCATCACCGATATCAATGGTGACGGCCATTCCGGTGTTGCTGAGGTGCAGGGTCTTTTGTTGCGCCTCCCTCAGTTCGGCCCATGCCGACTCGGCCGGTTCGGCCACCGGTTTCATGTAATTGGCCAACTGGACGAAATAGAACGGAAAGTCATACCCCCACTGTTTTCTCCAATCGGTGATCATCAGCGGGAATAGCTCGCGGTATTGATAGGCGCGGCCGGCATTGGCTTCGCCCTGATACCAGATCGCCCCCTTGATGGTATACGGGATAAGGGGATGCAACATGGCGTTGTACAGCAGGGTAGGGCGGTTCGGGTTCTTATCCTGCCCGGGCGTCATGGCGGCAACGGCTTTTATCGCTTCGGTAAACTCTTTCATCGCCTCCAGCGATTCACGGCTTGTCCACGTTTCGGCGATCGTACCTCCCCATGAGGTATTGATCAGGCCGATGGGAATATGTTGCGACTGGTGGATGCTGCGCCCGAAAAAGTAACCTACAGCGGAGAAATCGGGTACGGTGGCGGGAGAACAGACCTGCCAACCGTTGCCGGCGGCCTTGATATCGTTCAGGGGCGTAGGGCTGACCTCTTTCTCAATCTGCAAAAAGCGGATGTCCGGGTAGGCGGCATCCTTTATCTCCTCCTCATAGTTGTTCACCTTGCCCCATCCAAGCACCTGCATCTCCATATTCGACTGCCCGGAGCAGATCCATACGTCCCCGGCCATGACGTTGTTTAGCTTGATGGTTTTCCCGGAAGAAAGGGTGATCGTATACGGCCCGCCGGCTACCGGCGTCTGTATTTCCACTTTCCAGAAGCCTGTCGGATCGGCTGTCTGGCTGTAAGTCTTGTTATCCCACGACGTGGTGATACGTACCGTTTTACCTGCTTTGGCCTTTCCCCAGACGGGGACGTTCGCCTGTTGTTGCAGTACCATATTGTCGGAGAAAACCGGGGATAACTCGATCTGGGCGGACAATTCTGCCGTCCAGAGCAGGCACAGAGCGCTTAGGAATAAAAGTAAATGTGTGTGTTTCATGGCTTAATCGTTTTAGAATACGCCACAAATATAGTTTTTTTATTTGTATCAGGGAATGGAATCCGTTAAATGTTTGATGGCTTCGGATCCGTAGTTGTATTTGACCAGGTTCAGGTTGTCCAGGTATACCTTATGATAGCTGGCATCGGCATTGTCCATGCGGATATATCCATGTATGCTGCGTACCTGTTTTGTCGGGATACCCCTCAGGATGGTTTCGTGATAACCGTCGGCGGTTATCTTCCGGTGTACGGACAGCGTGGTGTCTACCTGGTCGATCGCCAGATGGACTTCGGGAGTAAAACGCATCGCTCCGGTCAGCCCCCAGACATGCATCCCTAAAACGAAAGAGCTGCCGGACGAGTAGTTGATGTCCGGCTTTATGTTGAACGTCACCCCGTTGAACAGGGCGCCGGGCTGGAGGATCAGGAAATCGCGGCGCGGCCAGATATCGACCGAGTCCTGGTTGGACGTGGGCGCGGCGCTGGCCTGTATGTCGCCCATGCTCCGGATATGTTCGTCGACGTTCGCCAGCGCCAGCGCCAGCACGTCGATGTAAATATCCAGGTTCTTGCCATACCATACCAGCGAACTGTCGTATACGGCCTGCGTTATTTTATGTTTCTTGAAAACGGACTGGTATAAAGCCTCTTTGCGTGCGGCGTCGGCATAGTCGGCATAGCTTGTCTGGATCATCGCCTCCGCCAGTTGCATGTCAACCAGCACCGCCTGCATCTTTTTTTCAGGTAGAACCCCGCTTGGCACTTTACTGCAAGCCACCGGTAAAAGGGTAGCCAATAAAGCAATACTGTATTTATACAGTCTCTTCCGCATCTTCTTTCCCCTTATCTTTGGATAGGCAGTTTGATAATGTACGGCGATAGAACAGAAAGAGGATGAATACGCCGACACAGATGGCCGAATCGGCTAAATTGAAGATCGGGCGGAAAAAGACAAACTCGTTGCCCCCCCATACGGGCAACCACTCCGGCAGGGTAGTCTTGATCAGGGGAAAGTAAAACATATCGACCACTTTCCCGTGCAGCCACGTGGCATAGCCCCCGCTTTCGGGCATGAACGAGGCCACCTGCCCGAAGCTATGGTCAAAGATCACGCCATAAAAGATGGAGTCGATGATATTCCCGATCGCGCCGGCAAAGATCAGGGCTACGCAGGCGATAAACCCGAAGCGGAAATTCTTCTTTGTAAACGTATACAGGTAGTACCCGATAAAGCATACGGCCACGATACGGAAGAGGGACAAAAACAGTTTGCCGATCACCTCCAACCCGAACGCCATCCCCGGATTCTCCGTAAAGTAGATATAAAACCATGGCGTGACCTGTATGCTCTCACCCAGTACCATGTGCGTTTTGACCCATATCTTCAACGCCTGGTCAAGAATAAGGAGCAGCATGATGATCAATGCCGCTCCCCCGCTTTTCGAACAGCTCATTTATTTTGCACCTCCCTGTTTGGCCTCTATACTCAACGTCGCGTGAGGGACTGCCCTCAGCCTCTCTTTCGGGATTAGTTTTCCGGTTTCCCGGCATACGCCGTATGTCTTGTTTTCGATACGGATCAAAGCGGCCTGCAGGTTCTGGATGAACTTCATCTGACGCTGCGCAAGGCGTCCGGCTTCCTCTTTGGATAATGTGGCGGCGCCCTCTTCGAGTACCTTAAACGTGGGCGACGTATCGGAGACATCGTTTCCGTCTGAGTTCGTCACGCCGGCTCGCAGCAGGTCGTAATCCGTTTTCGCCATCTCCAGCTTCTCCAATATGATAGCGCGGAACTCTTCTAATTCTGCATCCGAATATCTTGTTTTCTCTGCCATGGTTCAATAACTTTTAATTTTATACTTCTATTTTTATTCTTCATTCACGCTTTATCTATCCTGATCGACAAATTAAAGGCTTCAAAATCCAGTAGCGCCGCATCGCTCAGGATATCCACCACCTTGATGGAGACGGCCAGCACCTGGTTTTTGATATACTCTTTATATGCCTCGATCACCTCGTCCATCTCTACGGAGGAGAGGATGTGTATTTTCACTTTATCCGTAATATCATACCCGCTGCTTTTGCGCAGGTTCTGGATACGGTTCACCAATTCGCGCGCCAACCCCTCCCGCCGGAGTTCGTCCGTAACGGTAATATCCAGAGCAACCGTTAGTTGTCCCTCGTTTGCGACCAGCCATCCCGGGATATCTTCCGATACCACCGCGGCGTCGTCCTGCTCGATGACCGCTTCCTGCCCCTCTATCTGGAACGTAAACCGCCCCGTCGATTCGAACGCCAGGATATCTTCCGCCCCCATCAGCCGGATGGCTTCGGCCAGTGGCTTCATGATTTTCCCATACCGCGGGCCGAGCTTCTTAAAGTCGGGCTTCACCTTCTTGACAAGGATACCGGCGGAATGATCGACAAATCTCAGCTCTTTGACATTGACCTCGTTCAGGATCAGGTTTTTTACGGCTTCGATATGCTCCTGCTGGTTGACGCTTGCTACCGGAATCATAATGGTTTGCAACGGCTGGCGTACCTTGATATTCACTTTCCGGCGGAGCGCCAGGATCATAGAGGAGATATCTTGCGCCATCTTCATTCGCTCTTCCAGTGTTTTGTCGATAAATGCCTCATCGTAAACGGGGAAATCCGAGAGGTGGACAGAGGCCTTTGTCTCCCGTCCGGTCACAGCCGTCAGGTCGCCATACAGCCGGTCGGCATAAAAGGGCGATATGGGCGCCATCAGTTTGGCCACCGTTTCCAGAGCGGTATACAGGGTCTGATAGGCGGACAGTTTGTCCTGTGTCATGCCTCCCCCCCAGAAGCGGCGGCGGTTTAAGCGGACATACCAGTTGCTCAGGTTGTCGTTCACAAATTCCGAAATGGCGCGTCCCGCACGTGTCGGCTCATAATCCCCCAGGTAGCCGTCCACCTCTTTTACCAGGCTGTTCAGCAGGGAGAGTATCCAGCGGTCTATTTCAGGGCGTTGGGCATAATCGACCTCCGGCTCGGCGTAGGTAAACCCATCCACATTGGCATAGAGCGCAAAGAAAGAATAGGTATTATATAAGGTGCCGAAAAACTTGCGGCGTACCTCTTCCAGCCCGTCAATGTCAAACTTGATATTATCCCACGGCGAGGCATTCGAAATCATATACCAGCGCAACGGGTCGGAGCCATGCTGCTCGATCGTCGCGAACGGGTCGACCACATTCCCCAACCTTTTGGACATCTTATTCCCGTTCTTATCCAACACCAACCCGTTTGAAACGACTGTTCTGAACGATATGCTGTCGAACGCCATCGTCGATATCGCATGGAGCGTAAAGAACCATCCGCGCGTCTGGTCTACCCCCTCGGCAATAAAATCGGCGGGGAAAACGGCCTGCCGGTCAAAGGCCTCTTTATTCTCAAACGGATAGTGGATCTGGGCATAAGGCATCGCCCCCGAATCAAACCATACGTCGATCAGGTCTGCTTCGCGTTTCATCGGCTTACCGCTTGGCGAAACCAGGATGATATCATCCACATACGGGCGGTGCAGGTCGATCCTGCCGTAGTTTTTCTCCGTATAGTCGCCCGGGAGGAAATCCCTGTAGGGATGGGTTTCCATCAGTCCGGCTTCGACGGATTTCCCGATCTCCCGATATAACTCTTCGACCGAACCGATACATATCTCTTCGCTTCCGTCCTCCGTCCGCCAGATAGGTAGGGGAGTTCCCCAATAACGGCTACGGCTCAGGTTCCAGTCCTGCAGGTTTTCCAGCCATTTGCCGAAACGCCCCGTTCCGGTACTCTGCGGCTTCCAGTTGATGGTGTTGTTCAGCTCGATCAGCCGGTCGCGGTAGGCGGTTGTCCGGATAAACCAGCTGTCCAGCGGATAATACAGCACCGGCTTATCCGTGCGCCAGCAATGCGGGTAGCTGTGTACATGTTTTTCGATACGGAAAACGCGGTTTTGCACCTTTAGCATCATACAAAGGCTCACGTCCAGTGTCTCGTCGCTGTCGGAGAGGTTCGCGTCGTAGTCGTTCTTCACATAACGGCCGGCAAAGGGATCGTAGTCCGCCGCGCTCATCCTGTCCTGCACAAAAACAGGGTCAAGGTCTTCCAGCAGGAAATATTTCCCCGTCAGGTCGACCATCGGGCGCCGGTTGCCCTCCTTATCCGACAACATCAGGGGAGGCACGCCGTTTTGCTTGGCTACGCGGTCGTCGTCGGCGCCAAAAGTAGGGGCGATATGCACAATACCCGTCCCCTCCCCGGTCGTGACGAAGTCTCCCGCTATGACGCGGAACGCCCCCTCGCCGGGGTTCACCCACGGGAAAAGCTGTTCGTATGTGATACCCACCAGCTCGGCGCCCGTCCATTCGGCGACAATCCGGTAGGGAAGCAGTTTGTCCCCCTGTTTGTAGGCGGACAGCTCAAGGCCCTCCGCTTTCGGTTGAAAATAGGCCGGCACCGAATCTTTCGCCAATACGGCGGTGATGGGCATTCCGGTATAGGGGTTGAATGTCTGTACGGCAACATAGCGGATATCCGCCCCGACGCATAGCGCCGTATTGGAGGGCAGCGTCCACGGCGTGGTCGTCCATGCCAGGAAGAAAGCCTCCCCGTGAAGCGTCATCTCCGGTTTGGGTGTCAGGATAGCGAACTGGGCGGTACAGGAGGTGTCTTTCACGTCGCGGTACGTCCCCGGCTGGTTCAATTCGTGCGTACTCAACCCTGTCCCCGCTGCCGGCGAATAGGGCTGGATCGTATACCCTTTATATAAAAGGCCTTTTTTGTACAACTCTTTCAGCAGGAACCAGAGCGTTTCGATATACCGGTTGTCATACGTGATATAGGGATCGTTCATGTCTACCCAGTAGCCCATTTTCTCCGTCAGGTCTTCCCATTCCTTCGTATATTTCATGACCGCTTTGCGGCAGGCGGTATTGTAATCGGCGACAGAAATCTTTTTGCCAATATCCTCTTTCGTTATACCCAACTCTACTTCCACTCCCAACTCAACGGGCAGCCCATGCGTATCCCATCCTGCCTTACGCTTCACCTGAAACCCTTTCATGGTCTTATAGCGGCAGAAGATATCCTTTATCGAGCGGGCGATCACATGATGGATACCCGGCATACCGTTGGCCGACGGCGGCCCCTCATAAAAGACGAATGACGGCGAACCCTCGCGGATCTCAAGGCTCTTCCGAAAGATATCGCCATCGCGCCACTTCTTCAGTATTTCCTTGTTAATGCTCGATAAATCAAACTCCGAATACTCGGCAAATTTCTTGCTCATACTCACTCCTTATCTATGATTCTAAAAAATTTCCACAAAGGTAGTTCTTTATTCTGAATAATGAAATACCTGCATCGTTGATCATGACACAAAGTGGAAATTATCATTTTGTCATTTTCCCGCCGGATTTTTTTTGCGAAACGGCGAAATGACAAAATGATAGTTTTATCACTCCTAAACTCTCTGAGAATCGGCTGTATCGCCCCGCGGGACGAGCCGCTTCCAAATATGGCGGAAAAACGGGGGTTAAGGAGGTATGTTTTGCCGGCATATATGAATGATTATAAGGCACAAAACCGCTCATTTTGCCCCTTTAAAGTGGAGTGGCGTTTTGGAGCAATTTTGCCGTTAAATTTTGTCATTTTAATCTTTGTAAACGCGCGATTAAGACTTGCTAACAAAACATCCGAAGCTCTCCGGAAAATCATCTGGATGATGTCCGGACATCATCTGGAATACTTCAGAAATCATCAAGATGATGTCGGAACATCATCCAGGTGATTCCGAACAATTTTCTGAGAATCGTTGTCATTTCGCCCGAAACAGCGGAATGCCCCTCCAAAAATAGAGAAAAATTCGACAAAATGCAAAAAATACGCCTCTGCCGAAAAAGCCGTTTTCTTTACAAAATGTCATAAAAATCCCCTTTTCAGTAACTATTTGTATTTTCAAAATGTCGGAATCACGTTTGCTTTTTGCTGTGCCGGCGGTAGTTGTCTGAATCAGAATTTTCAGGATTATAGAATGGACAGAATGAAGCAATTGAAAATGACGGGTACCACTGTCGTTATAATGACGACGAATCATAATCGTGTGAAAATCAACGCTATCGCCGCCATTTCCACTTGTTTAAACTACCTGTTTGTTCTGCACATATTAATATATCCGAAACAAAGACTTAGATCTTCTGCAACAAAATGCTTCATGTTTCAGAAGAAAAAAATAGATAATACGGGTATGATTTATGCATGGTATATCCAATTGTTTCATAACTTTGTTGTGATACTGTTTAATCCATTAAAGATGATATGAAAATGAGGAACTTAAGGTTGTTAACGCTCTTGCTTTGTCCTATCTTTTTTGCTTGTGATAAAGAAGCGGAAGATATTCCATTCGTTGGTTTGGAAGAGGTGGAAGTCGAAAATTATCCTATCGTGGATGGTTCGACATCTACTGACCCATTAAACAAACTGTTGGTTTGTAAGCTTTTAGGCTTCGATTACAGATGGGAACGGGCAATGTTTATGAATGGCTTGTGGTATTTATGGAACAATATTCCTGCTGAATTTGTGACCAAACATCTTAAATCCTCTCAAACACACCAGGCTTTTGTCAATTTGATTGATGGAGAGGCAGAAATTATTCTCACTGCACGAAAAATGTCGCCGGACGAGAAAGCGTATGCCGAAAAAGCAAAGGTTTCCCTGATCGAGACGCCTATAGCGCTTGATGCCTTTATATTTATCGTGAATGTCGAAAACCAAATAGAATCATTGACAACAAAGCAGATACAGGATTTTTATACAGGTAAAATAACGAATTGGAAAGAGGTCGGAGGCGCTGACAGTCCGATCAATCCATACGTGAGAAACCCCAATTCGGGTAGTCAGGAACTGATGGAATCAATGATTATGAAAGAGTTGGATATGCCGGATTGGGACGTGGAATGGAGTTCTGAGGCCATACCGAGTATGGACTTGGCATTTGTCCGTATTGTGAATAATATCAATGGTCTATGCTATACGGTTTATTACTATAAAGAACAGATAGTAAGGGATGAGCTTTCGGTTAGGCACATTGCCGTCGATGGTGTCTATCCGGACAAAAACACCATAAAAAACCAATCATACCCCTACGTAGCCGAAGTATATGCCGTTATCCGCAACAACCTGGACAAAAGCTCAATGGCCTATAAATTATATCAATACCTCCAAACAGAAGAGGGCAAAGACATTATTTCAGAGAGTGGATACATACCTATATTATGACTGAATCTGAATGGCAAAAACGCATAGCGGAATTAGAGGCTCAGAACGCTGCTTTGACGGAGGAAAATAAAAAGCTGCGGGAAGCGTTGGGCTTGCCATCCAGGGCGGTTATGGCCGGAAAACAGGAGGAAACCGTATCTATACAGCACGTCGAAATTCAAGATGATGACACGGAAAAAGAGGCCATCCCGCCTGTTAACAAATACAGCTCCCCCGAAGAAAAGATTGAACTATTCATGTCATTATTTCGAGGGCGAACGGATGTGTATGCAAAACGCTGTTATAGCAAGAATTACGACAGCAGTTATTATATCCCGGCCTGTAAAAATGAATGGGTACGGGGCGTTTGCGAAAGGCCGCGTGTCAAATGCAAAAATTGCACGAAAAGGGAACTCCTGCCATTTACCAAAGAGGTGATTGATCAGCATTTACGCAACAAAGACGAACAAGGGAACGGCATTATAGGCGTTTATCCGCTTTTACGGGATGAGACTTGCCTGTTTTTGGCTGTCGATTTTGATGATGAAAGCTGGCGGAAAGATATTGCCGTTTTCCGCGCCGTTTGTGAAGAGCTGAAAATTCCAATAGCGATAGAACGCTCACGTTCAGGGAATGGCGGTCATGCCTGGCTGTTTTTTGAAGAACCCGTATCTGCCCTGTCCGCCCGAAAACTGGGCAATGCTTTGCTGACAAAAGCGATGTCCGTCAGGCATGAAATACGCTTTGCCTCATACGACAGGATGTTTCCGAATCAGGATTTTATGCCTAAAGGCGGTTTCGGAAACCTGATCGCTTTGCCTTTGCAAGGCGGAGCAAGGCAAAGGGGAAACAGTGAATTTATTGACGAAACATTCCGACCCTATCCCGACCAATGGGCTTACCTGGCCTCTATCAGGAAGATAAGCGGAGAGGAGATCCAACAATTACTCGCCGGCCTGTGCGAAGGAGATGGCTTGGGTTTACTTGCAGATACGGAAACAGGCGATGAGGATCATCCCCAACTTCATCCTCAACTATGGGAAGCTAAAAAGCCGGAAATAAACCTCGTAAGCAAAGATTTCCCGGATAAATTGTGTATTATTGAGGCGAACAGGCTGTATGTCCCTAAAAATGGAATCAGTCAGCGGGCGCTCAATCGAATCAAACGGCTTGCCGCCTTTCAAAATCCGCTGTTTTATAAAACGCAGCGTATGCGCATGTCCACATTCAATATTCCACGCATTATTTATTCGTTGGCCGAAACGCCTGATTATTTGGGTATTCCACGTGGATGCCGCTCATCGCTCGTCCATCTATTAGATGACGCCAAAATAGACTATGTATTTGATGATAAGCGGAATAGGGGAAAGAAGATTAAGGTCGCTTTCCTCGGAACGCTTCGCGAAGAACAACTGTTTGCCGCCGATGCCCTACTCCAACATGAAAACGGCGTATTATCCGTGCCGACGGCCTTTGGAAAAACGGTTATCGGCGCATCACTCATTGCCGGGCGGAAATGCAATACCCTAATATTGGTGCATTTACAAACATTATTCGATCAATGGAAAAAGTCGTTGGAGCAATTCCTCCACATAGACGAAGTGTTGCCGGAGATGGAGCATAAACGGGGACATAAAAAGAACCGTTCTATTATCGGGCAATTGGGTTCAGGCAAAAACACGCTCTCCGGTATTATAGATATAGCGCTCGTACAGAGCTTGATCCATGACAACGAAGTGGATGAAACGGTCAAAAATTACGGTATGGTCATTGTGGACGAATGTCATCATGTCCCTTCTGTGAACTATGAAAAAGCGCTTGGCGCCGCAAATGCCCGGTATGTCTATGGATTGACGGCGACGCCGGTTCGACAGGACGGGTTGCACCCGATTACGTTTATGCATTGCGGAGCAATACGTTATGCCGTAAATGCGAAGCAGCAGGCGGCAAAGCGGGATTTCGAACACTATGTGATGCCCTGTTTTACCGGATTCAAAAAGCCGCTGACACAGGATGAGGCGAATTGGCATATCACCCAGGTCTATTCAGCGCTTGTAGAAGACGATGTGCGTAATCGCCAGATAGTTGCCGATGTAATAGATGCAGTAGGCGCCGGGCGAACACCCATTATCCTTACCCAGCGGACAGACCACGTATCCGCTTTAGCTGATTTGCTTAAAAATCAATGCAATGCTCATGTCATTACGCTTATTGGCGCAGGTTCGGCGAAGCTAAAGCGCGAAACGATGCATACGTTGGAAAATATCCCTCAAAATGAACGATTAATCATCGTTGCGACAGGAAAATATGTAGGCGAAGGCTTTGATTATCCAAGGTTGGATACCCTGTTTTTGGCGACACCCATAGCGTGGAAAGGCACATTGGCACAATATGCAGGCCGTTTGCACCGCGATTATCCCGGCAAACAGGATGTGATTGTGTATGACTATGTTGACATCCATATTCCGGTGTTGGAACGCATGTATCACAAACGGTTGGCCGGATACGCACAGATAGGGTACAAAACGATAGCGACACGAAACCAGCCGGATAAAATCAATACGATTTATGATACAACCAGCTTTGTCCCGGTCATAAAAAATGATTTTGCCGGCGCAAAGAAAGAGATCCTGATAGTCAGCCCTTTCATCCGGAAAAAACGTGTCGAAACCATCCTCGAATGGCTGAAAGAACCCTTGAAAACAGGCGTGACGATTACCGTCATTACAAGACCGGCAGAACAGAAAGAAAAAGGCCACGTAACGGCATGCCTGGATGACCTGCAGCGCCATGGCATCACCACCATCCAAAGAAGCAACATACACCAGAAATTCATCCTCATCGACGATAAACTCGTATGGTACGGAAGCGTCAATCTCCTAAGCTTCGGACGCGCTGAAGAAAGCATGATGCGCCTGGATTCAAGAGAAATAGCCGCCGAATTAGACACGATGATCCGGCGGTGAAAAAAGACATGCATTAACTTAGTATTGCCGGTGCTGATAAGATAGAGTGTAAAAACTAATAGAACTTCTTGAAACTTCGAGATTCTTCAAAAATCAAGAAGAATTAAAAAAGAAGTTATATCTTTGTATTTTAAAACTATTGATGACATTTAATATGTAATTGATTATGTTGGAACACCCGCCCATAGCAACCGAACAGGAAGAGTTTAATTCCGTTCAATTGGCTTTTACAACTGCAATTCAGCAGATAAACGCCGAATATCCTTATTGGAATAAGGTTAAATATCTGGAAACCAAAGATAAGCATGACAAAAAAACTATTTGGTTTGCCTTGAAATTTTTGCGCCAATTAAACAGAACAGTTTTGACATTTGGGAAATATCAATTCAGTTACACGGTTACAGACGAGATGTTTGAATTGCTACACTATTTCGATATGAATATCGGTGGCGGTTTGGCAAGTGAAAATCTAATTCCAAACGAAAACAAAAATCGTTACCTCGTATCGTCGATTATGGAAGAGGCGATTGCTTCGAGTCAAATGGAGGGTGCCGCCACTACGCGAAAAGTTGCCAAAGA
>JAISRY010000101.1 GCA_031273385.1 Tannerellaceae bacterium
CGCCCTTTTTCGGAAATGCGTTTTTTACACATTTTCTCCAATTTTGACCGAAGCAGCAAGCTTTTTGGCTGAAATGACAATGATGTTGAGAGAATAGTTGGAAAACATCTAAGAGTTTCCCCGGAAACATCTAAGAGTTTTTTAAAAACATCTAAGAGTTTTCCGGAAAACATCTAAATGTTTTTCCGAAAAGTCGCAGATTTTTTGTGAACAAGCCTTAACGAAATGTTTTCAAACACTAATATGAAAAAGAATGACTTGATAATGAAATAAAAACTGCTCAAAAATCCCATCCAATTCCAAACTGACAAAAAGATAGGTAGTCACGCATAAACAAGCCAAAAAAGCCTGAATACACCCGATGATATGCAGTACTATGTAGCATTTGTCCACCATTTCGCCGTTTTCGCTGACAAAGTGAATTTCCTTAACCCCCTGTTTTCGGCGATAGAACCGACCAGCTCGTCCGGCGGTGCGATCCAGACGGTTTTCAGAGGGGTAAAAATATCATTTTGTTATTTCGCCAATATCTGCAAAAACGAACGCTAAAACTATCAAAACGACAGATACGCGTAAACGCGAATCGCCGTTCACCGTCCAAATACTCTCGCAAAGATGAGCTCCCGCTTGTATTCTTTGTGCCCTGTTTAAAGAATGAGGCGGGTGGAATGGTTTTTAGAAAGATTTTACTAACTTTGCCGATTCTACGATTAGATGTTACAAACAGAATGGATATACTTAAAGCAAAAAAAATATGGCGAAAGTGAAAGGGGCTGTTGTTGTCAATACGGAGCGATGCAAGGGATGTAACTTGTGTGCAGTCGCTTGCCCTTCGGATGTCCTGGAACTGCATCCGCGTGAAGTAAACAACAAAGGGTATCATTACGTATATATGAAAAATCCTGCGGATTGCATCGGTTGTGCAAACTGCGGATTGGTTTGCCCTGACGGGTGTTTAACCATTTATAAAGTCAAAATATAACAGGTATGGCAGAAGAGATAAAACTGATGAAGGGTAATGAAGCCATTGCTCATGCCGCTATCCGGTATGGTACGGATGGTTATTTCGGTTACCCGATCACTCCGCAATCCGAGATTTTAGAGACGTTGATGGCCGAGATGCCCTGGGAGACGACCGGTATGGTGGTTTTGCAGGCCGAGAGCGAAGTGGCGGCGATCAATATGGTGTATGGCGGCGCAGGGTGCGGCAAACGGGTGATGACGTCGTCGTCGAGCCCGGGCATCAGCCTGAAGCTGGAGGGTATCTCCTACCTGGCCGGAGCGGAACTGCCGGCGTTGATCGTCAACGTGATGCGCGGAGGCCCTGGACTGGGGACGATACAGCCCAGCCAGGCCGACTATTTCCAGACGGTAAAAGGCGGCGGCCATGGCGACTATCGCCTGATTACGCTCGCCCCGAACTCCGTGCAGGAGATGGCCGACTTTGTGGCGCTGGGCTTTGACCTGGCCTTTACCTATTCGAATCCGGCGATGATCCTGGCGGACGGTATTATCGGGCAGATGATGGAAAAGGTGGTGCTGCCTCCTTTCCGGCCGAGAAAGACGGAGGAGGAGATACGCGGGGAGTCGCCCTGGGCGGCGCTGGGCAAGCCGGCCGGCCGTAAGCCGAACATCATTACGTCGCTCGAGTTGGATCCCTCTATTATGGAAGAGAACAACAACCGTTTCCAGGCCAAATACCGGCAGGTTGAGGAGCGTGAAGTCCGGTATGAGGAGATTTGTTGCGACGATGCGGAGTACCTGTTGATCGCTTTCGGTTCGTCCGCCCGTATCTGTCAGAAGACGGTAGAGATCGCCCGTGCGGAGGGGATAAAGCTGGGGCTGTTGCGCCCGATTACGCTATGGCCTTTCCCTACGAAAGCGCTGGCCGGTTATGCCGGCAGGGTGAAGGGGATGCTGTCGGTAGAACTGAACGCCGGACAGATGTTGGAAGATGTCCGCCTGGCGGTGAACGGGAGGGTAAAGGTGGAGCATTTCGGCCGTCTGGGCGGTATCGTGTTCACGCCGGATGAGATATTGGCCGCTTTTAAGGAAAAAATAATGTGAACCATACTATGAAGCGAGGAAGTAAGGCGGACGAAATCATGACATTATTGTTTATGTTATTGGCTATTGCCGCAGTGATCTGTTTCTTTGCCGCCGATAACCGGACGGTCTTTTTATGTCTGGGCGGCGCGGCTGTCCTCTTGAGGATAGCGCAGTATATAGGCCGGTTCGTCAACTAAAATAGTCAACTGTCAATTAGAAAAAACATGGAACTCAACGAAATAATAAAGCCGGAGAACTTAGTATATGCTAAACCCGGATTGATGAACGACCATCCCATGCATTATTGCCCGGGATGCAGTCACGGCGTCATCCATAAATTGATCGCCGAAGTCATTGCCGATATGGGAATGGAGGAGGAGACGATCGGCGTCTCCCCCGTAGGGTGCGCCGTATTTGCCTACAACTACCTGGATATCGACTGGCTGGAGGCCGCCCACGGACGCGCCCCGGCTGTGGCGACGGCCTTGAAACGCCTAAACCCCGGGAAGATGGTCTTTACCTACCAGGGCGACGGCGATTTGGCGGCCATCGGTACGGCGGAGACGATCCATGCCGCCAACAGGGGGGAGAATATCGTGATCGTTTTTGTGAACAATGCCATCTATGGTATGACCGGCGGGCAAATGGCGCCCACGACGCTGGAGAAGATGCCGACGTCGACCTGCCCCTACGGGCGCATGGTGGAGCTGAACGGCTATCCGCTGAAGATCGCCGACCTGTTGGCGCTATTGGAGGGTACCTGCCTGGTTACGCGCCAGAGCGTACATACGGCGGCGGCGGTGAGGAAAGCGAAACGGTCGCTCAGGAAAGCGTTTGACAATGCGATGGCCGGCAAGGGGACGTCGATCGTGGAGTTTGTCTCTACCTGTTCGTCGGGTTGGAAGATGACGCCGGAAAAGTCCAACGACTGGATGGTAGAGAATATGTTTCCGTTCTATCCATTGGGGGATCTGAAAAATGTAGAATAAAAAACAGCAAACGAGATGAAACAGGAAATCATTATTGCAGGATTTGGCGGACAGGGCGTCCTGTCGATGGGGAAGATATTGGCATACTCCGGCCTGATGGAGGGAAAAGAGGTGAGCTGGATGCCCTCCTACGGCCCCGAACAGCGGGGGGGGACGGCCAACGTGACGGTGATCCTGAGCGACGACCCCGTCAGCTCGCCCATCCTGAATACATACGATATTGCCATTATACTGAACCAGCCCTCCCTGGATAAGTTTGAAGACAAGGTAAAACCGGGAGGCATCCTGATTTACGACGGCTACGGGATTCATGGCGGGATCAAGCGGAAAGACATTGACGTATACCAGGTGGATGCGATGGATGCGGCGACGGAGATGAAGAATGAGAAAGCGTTTAATATGCTGATACTGGGTGGGCTGTTGAAAGTTGCCCCGATGGTGAAGCTCGAAAGCGTTTTGCTGGGCTTGAAGAAGTCCCTGCCCGAACGCCATCACCGGCTGCTCCCTATGAATGAGGCCGCCATAAAAAGGGGGATGGAGATTGTTCAAAAAAGATGATCAGGCATTGTTTGTACATAGTTATTTTTCTGGTTATAACAATCACTGCCGGATCCGCCCAGGAAAGAGGGGGCGGCGGCAGGGGGAGGGGCCTCTCGTTGTCCGACCGCTCCTCCCTGGCTCCGGAAGCGCCCGACAGCGTGATGCCCGTCGATAGCGTGGCGAGGGTGCGCGTCGTGGCATACCGGCTGACGCGCGACGTGGGAGACCCCTACGTCGCCCCTATGGACACCAACCGGCTCAACTTCGGCAACAGCACACTGGTGGAGGGAAACTCCCTTGCGGTAGGCTATCTTTCCAACCTGGGCAACCCGGCGCAGAGCCGGATCTTTTCGGAACGGAAAGAGCCGCGCGACTTTATCTTCGCCGACGCTTACGATTACTATATCACGACGCCGGAAAATGCCGCCTACTACGATACAAGGCTACCCTACACCAACATCCTCTATACGTCGGGAGGCGCCTCCACGAATAAGGAAGACCGGCTGAAAGGCGTCTTGACGTGGAACTTCGGGAAGCGGATCAACCTTGGCGCCGAGATGGACTATATCTATGCCCGCGGGCTGTATGCTTCGAATGGGAATAAGCCGCTGAGCTACCGGATTTTCGGGAGTTACCGTTCAGACCATTACGAAGCGTTCGGCTACCTCAGCAATTACAACCTGCTGAACTACGAGAACGGCGGCCTCTCGGACGACACCTACCTGACCGATCCCGACAACCATGCCGAGAAAGACAAGAGCGTCCAGCGGAAAAGCTACCCCACCCGCTATTACGACACCTGGAACCGCGTGCGCGGCAAACAGTATTTCCTTTCGCACCGGTATAACCTGGGCTTTTACCGCGAGACGGACAGGACGGATGAAGAGGGGAATCCGGTCGAGAAGTTCGTCCCGGTGTCCAGCATTGTCCATACGTTTGAGTATGAAGATAACCGGCGGCGTTTCATTTCGAACATCAACCTTGACACGAGCTACGTCAAGCCCGACCCCGCCTTTACCGACCCTACCCATCGCAAACGGCTGGATGCGGTCTACGGCCTCGACGTGAGCCTGGATGATTTCACCTCCGCCTGGGCGTTGAAGAATACCGTCGCCCTGTCCCTAAGGGAGGGGTTTCAGGATTGGATCAGGTTTGGGCTGTCGGCTTTCGCCCGTATCGAAAAGCGGCGGTTCAGCCTGCCGGCTAAAATCCCCGGACTGGAGTATACGGAGACGGGAAGCTATGGCGATCCGCTTCATCTGGATTATGCGCCGTATGATGTCTATGACGAGTTTTCCACCTTTTTGGGCGGCGAGCTTTCCAAACGGCTGGGCAGTGTGCTGACCTACAGTGCGCGCGGCGAGTTTTGTCCCGTAGGGGATGATTTGGGCGAGATACGGCTGAATGGGGATTTGCAGACCAACCTCCAGGTGTTCGGCAGGAAAGCGACGATCAGGGCTAACGGCTATTTCCGGAATGTCAGGCCGGCGTTTTACCAGCGGCATCACCATTCCCGCTATTTCTGGTGGGATACTGCCTTTTCGAACACACAGCAGTTTTATGCCGGCGGCGAAATCAGCCAGGAGTTGACCCGGACGACCCTTTCCGCTTCGGTGGAGGGGATACGGAACCATGTCTACTTCGACCTCGACGGGCTTCCCCGCCAGCACAGCGGACTGATACAGGTGATCTCCGCCCGCTTGAAGCAGAACCTCTATTTCCGCGCCTTGGGATGGGAGAACGAGGTGGCTTACCAGTCTGCCACGAACAGGGATATCCTCCCCCTGCCGCCGGTCAGTTTGTATACCAACCTGTTCCTGCACGTCAAGTTGGCGAAAGTGCTGACCGTACAGATCGGCGCCGACATGCACTACAACATCGCCTATTACGCCCCCTATTACGAACCGGCGACACAGCAGTTCCGCTTGCAGGATGAGAAGAAGATAGGCGGCTATCCGTTGATCAACGGCTATGTGAATTTCCACCTGAAACAGGCGCGGTTTTTTATTATGGGGTATAACCTCAGTTCTCTGTTCGTCGATCCCGACTACTTCTCCCTGCTGCATTATCCACTTAATCCGATGGTCATACGCATGGGTATTTCGGTTACATTCAATAATTGACCCGGCATGAAATCCCGCAAATGGATAGCGCTGTATGGCGTGTTGTTGTTTCTGGCCGTCGCGGTCATGGCATTGCTGAGGCCGGCGGCGAAAGAGGATACGGGGGTGCGTGATTATGCCGCCATCAGCGAAGAGGGAATCCTGCGGCTGGTGACGGAATATGGCCTGTCGGGGTATTATGTGTCGGGCGATACGATCGAGGGATTCCAGTACGAACTGATCAGGGCGATCGCCCGGGTCTCCGGCCTGGAGGTGCATACCGCCCTGGAGACGACCCTGGCGGAAAGCTTCAGGGCGTTGGATAGCCGTGCCTGCGACGTGATCGCCCGGAATATTCCGGTGACGAGCGACATCAGGGACGGCTACCTGTTTACCGACCCGGTGGTCATGGATAAGCAGGTGCTGATACAGCGGACGGCGGAAGCGAACGGCGGCGTGGAGGTGATACGTAACCAACTGGATTTAGCCGGGAAAACGATTCATATCCCCCTTGGCTCCCCGGCGCTGACGCGGCTGCAGAACCTGGAGCATGAGATGGGGGATACCCTCTATATCGTGGAAGATGAGGCCTACTCTTCGGAGCAGTTGGCGATCATGGTTGCCGCAGGCGACATCGACTATGCGGTATGCGGACGGCGGACGGCGCTCGTCCTGCAAAGCAGGCTGGACGGAATTGATGTGGATACGGATATCGGTTTTATCCAATTGCAGGCGTGGGCGGTACGGAAAGAGTCGCCCATCCTGCTGGACAGCCTGAATAGCTGGCTCCGCCAAATACGGGAAAACGGATGGTACGACGCGATATATCGCCGCTATTATTAAATATATAGAATTATGACTACTTTTGCATGCAATATAAATACAGAAGATGAGATTTGACGAATTAAATTTGGAAGATAAAGTCCTGGACGGCCTTGATGCCATGGCCTTTCAGGAGACGACGCCCATACAGGAACAGACCATTCCGGTTATTTTAGAGGGGAGGGATATCATTGCCTGCGCACAGACCGGAACGGGTAAGACGGCGGCATACGTCTTGCCTTTAATCAATGAACTGAGCAAGGGAGAGCATCCCGACGATGTGGTGAACGCGATTATTATGGCGCCGACACGCGAACTGGCGCAGCAGATCGACCAGCAGGTCGAGGGGTTCTCCTATTTTATACCGGTTTCGGCCGTCGCCGTTTACGGGGGGACGGACGGTGTGGCATGGGAACAGCAAAGACGGGGGCTGGAGAGAGGCGCCGATATTGTGATCGCCACCCCCGGGCGCCTACTGTCGCATATCAAACTGGATACGGTCGATTTGTCGCACGTCTCCTATTTTGTGCTTGACGAAGCCGACAGGATGTTGGACATGGGCTTTTACGACGACATTATGATCCTGTACAAATTGTTGCCGCCCACCTGCCAGATCATTATGTTTTCGGCCACCATGCCTCCCAAGATCAGGACGTTGGCGAAAACGATCCTGAAGAATCCGGCAGAGATAAAGATCGCCATCTCACGCCCTCCGGAAAGCATCATGCAAACCGCCTACATCTGCTACGATACGCAGAAGATCAGAATACTGGAGGATCTATTCAAGCAGAACCGCCCCCAGCGGGTGATCGTCTTCTCTTCGTCAAAGGCCAAGGTGAAAGAGCTGGCCTTGACGTTGAAACGGATGAAGCTGAACGTAGCCGCCATGCATTCCGACCTGGAGCAGTCGCAGCGGGAAGAGGTGATGAAAGAGTTTAAGAACGGGCATATCGACATCATGGTCGCCACCGACGTGGTTGCCCGCGGGATAGATATCAACGATATCAAACTGATCGTCAACTTCGATATCCCGCACGACCCGGAAGACTATGTCCACCGCATCGGGCGTACCGCCAGGGGAACGAACGGCCAGGGGCTGGCGATCACCTTCGTTGCGATAGAGGAGCAAGCCCAGTTCAAACGGATCGAGAATTTCCTGGAGAAGACCATCTATAAGATCCCGATCGACGCCGCCAAGTTCGGTGAAACGCCGGACTATACGCCGGAGAAATACAGCCATCTGCGCAGCAGAAAGGGAGGGTACAGGAAAAAGACAAAAAAATGATGCGTATAACCGGCGGCTTGTGAACAAATATCATTACTTTTGTCCCGCAGTGTAGAGACACAGGTTATTTTAAGAGGAAGACCATGTACGAAAAAACAGAAAAACAATCCGAATTAGACAGGCGTTACTTGCGGATGGCGATGATATGGGCGGAAAACTCCTATTGCAAGCGCCGTCAGGTAGGGGCGTTGATCGTGAAAGAGAACAGGATTATTTCGGACGGGTATAACGGGACGCCCTCGGGGTTTGAGAATGTATGCGAAGACGAGCATAACCTGACCAAGCCCTACGTGCTGCACGCCGAAGCGAATGCGATCACCAAGGTGGCCGCTTCGTCCAACAGCAGTAAGGGGGCGACGATATACGTCACCTCCGCGCCCTGTATCGAGTGTGCCAAGCTGATTATACAGTCCGGCATTATCCGTGTGGTTTATTCGGAGAAATACCGTGTCGAAGACGGCTGCAACCTGTTGTTGCGAGCCGGCATTGTTTTGGAATATATAGATTTACAAGAATAATAGAATATGGGACGAAATAAAACATTGGCCGTTTGGCTTCCGCTGATTATCGCAGTGAGTATCGCATTGGGTATTTTTATCGGGAACGCTTACCTCTCCGCCAGCCAGGGTAAGCGCCGTATGCATTTTAGCGGCAATAAAATCAATGCCATCCTGGACATCATCAACGAGCAGTATGTCGATACGGTCGACATGAAGCAATTGGTGGCAAACGTGATCCCCAAAGTCTTTCACGAACTGGATCCCCACTCCGTCTATATTACGGCGGAAGATGCCGAGAGTGTGAACGAAGAGCTGGAGGGGTCGTTCAGCGGCATAGGGGTGACGTTCAACATGCAAACGGACACGATCCTCGTTATTAGCGTCATACCCGGAGGGCCGTCGGAAAAGGCGGGGCTGCTGCCTTTCGACCGGATCATTACGATTAACGATTCCCTCTTTTCGGGGCGGAAGCTCGACCAGAACCAGGTGATGAAGAACCTGAGGGGAGCGAAGAGCAGCACGGTGAAGCTGGGCGTTAAGCGGGGGAACGCATCGGATTTGATCTATTTCGACGTCACCCGCAACGATGTGCCGGTGCACTCGGTCGACGTCGCCTACGAGGTGAGCAAGGGGATCGGGTATATTAAGGTAAGCAAGTTTGCGCGGACGACCTACAACGAATTTATTACGGCCATCGCCAGGCTGAAACAGGAGCAATGCACCGCGTTTATTATTGACCTCCGCGGCAATTCGGGCGGTATGATGGATGCCGCCATCAATATGGTAAACGAATTTATGGTGGCCGGACGGCTGATCGTCTATACCGAGGGGAAAGCCTTTCCGCGCAGCGACGTCTATGCCAACGGGACGGGGACATGCCAGGATGCGCCTATCGTCGTCCTGACGGACGAAGGGTCGGCCTCCGCCAGCGAGATATTTGCAGGCGCGATACAGGACAACGACCGCGGGCTGATCATCGGGCGGCGTACCTACGGGAAAGGATTGGTGCAGACGCAGATCGGCCTGACCGACGGTTCGCAGCTACGCCTCACCATCGCCCGCTATTATACGCCCTCGGGGCGATCCATTCAAAAAGAGTATGAGCTGGGAAAGGGCGAGGAGTATGACATGGATATTTACAACCGCTACATGCATGGCGAGTTCTATTCCGCCGACAGTATCAAGATGGATAACCTGCCTAAGTTTGAAACCTCCATGGGGCGCACCGTATACGGCGGCGGCGGTATTATGCCCGACCTGTTTATCCCACGCGACACCAGCGGTATGACTACCTATTTTAATAACGTCGTCACCAGCGGCGTCCTCTACCTCTATGCCCTTGAGTATTCCGACAAGAACCGCGACACCTTTTCGGCGTTCTCCTCCTACCAGGATCTGTACGCCTACCTGAAGCAACAGCCGCTGATCGCCGACTTCACCGACTTCGCCGCCACCAAAGGAATCAAAAAGCGCCCCGCCCTGATCAACATCTCGAGCGCACTGATAGAGAATCAGCTACAAGCCTACATCATACGGAACTTCTTTGACGACAATGGCTTCTATCCCATTATCCTCAAAGACGACGAAACGCTGCGCCGCGCCGTTACGGTCATCAAGGAGGGGAAATCCAACCCGGCGCTGGACGCTAACTTACTGACTCATGACACTACGCAACAGCAAACGCCTGCTCCGTGAAGAGATGGCTTTGCTAAGGAAAGGGCAGGCGGCGGACACGTTGCATGGCCTTTCGCAGCAAATACTCGACCGGCTGGAACGGCTCGACCTCTTCCGCCGCTCGTCACGCATCGCCCTTTACCACGCCATCGGCGGAGAGGTGCAAACAGCATTATTTATTGATAAATGGCAAGGGGAAAAGCGCATACTTCTCCCTGTAATCGAAACCGGCGGCCTCCATTTTTTCCCTTACGGGGGAAAGGAAAACCTGAAGCCCGGCGCTTACGGTATTCCCGAACCGCTCCACGGCGGGGCGGAAGAGGAGCCGGAGCTTATCATCGTACCCGGCGTCGCCTTTGACCGCTCGCTCAACCGTATGGGGAGGGGGAAAGGCTATTACGACCGCTTCCTGCAACGCCGCCCCACCCTACCCCGGATAGGCCTTTGCTTCGCTTTCCAACTGGTGGAGCATCTTCCCGTCGAACCGTTCGACGTCAAAATGGATCTAATTATTACAGAGCACGAACTAATCGCACCAGGTTCTCCAGGTCTTCATCCGTCGTATCCCACGAAGTGACTAAGCGCACTTCGTGAATCGCCTCATTCCAATAATAAAAGAAATAATGTTTGGCCAACGCTTCCGCTACCTCTCCGGGTATCGTGAAGAACAGTTGGTTTGACTCCACCTTTTGCGTAAACTCGACGAAAGGGAGCTCCCCCAGCATGGCGGCCAGCTTTGCTGCGCTTTGGTTTGCCCGCCTGGCATTTTCCAGCCACAGGCCGTCCAGGTAGGGGATAAACTGGGCGGACAGGTAGCGCATCTTGGAGGCCAACTGTGCGGACTGCTTCCGGTAATAGGGGATGCTTTCCGTGATTTCGGGGCGAAACGAGAGAACGGCTTCCCCCATCATCAT
>JAISRY010000130.1 GCA_031273385.1 Tannerellaceae bacterium
TACGAATACGGCGGATGGGGCTTGTATACCGACGAGGGCTCTTACGGTATCGTGATGGAGAACAACCTGGTATATGCCTGCAAAGACGCCGGCTTCCACCAGCATTACGGCAAGGAGAACATCATCCGCAACAATGTTTTCGCCTCCAATTTCATCCATACGATCCAATTCTCACGATTGGAGGAACACCTCTCCTATTCGTTCACCAACAACATCATCTACCTCGACCGTGGGAAGCTCATTACATTCTACGACGAAAACGTGTACCAAAAAGCCCATATCCGGTATGATAACAACTGCTATTGGGATGCCCGCAAGCAACCGCTTGAATTTTACGGGAAATCGTTTGCCGAATGGCAAAAGCTGGGAAGGGATACACACTCTATCGTGGCAGACCCACTCTTTGCCGACCCTGTCCGGTATGACTTCCGTATCGGCAACCGTCAGGCGATCAGGAAAATCAAGTTCAAACCGTTCGACTACTCCGAAGCCGGCGTATACGGCGATGACGAATGGAAAGCGAAAGCCGCCATGCCGGAAGAGTTGGAAAAGAAGTTTGACGATGCCATTCTTGCACTGATGAACAGGTGACAACGAATATGGGTTGTACGAAACATGACTCAATAATCACAGGGACGAAGCAGTCCGGAATTAGTTGAAAGACTCCGGACTGCTTCACTTTTTAAGCAAATAGAATAATTCAACAAACCAAATGAATAATTTCGGGCTTTAAAGATGGTTTTCTAAAAGAAAAAGTGTACTTTCGTAACAAAAAAATCAAATGAGGAAAATCTTTATGAAAACCATCTTTTCTTTTTTCTTGGCATGCTTTGTTGCTACTATGTCATGGGCGCAGTCTGTGCCGGTGAATCTTCGGTGCGAGTATTTGGTTGAGCCGTTGGGTGTTGATGTGCCGTCGCCGCGGTTGTCGTGGCAAGTGGAGGATGCGCGGTATGGGGGGCGGCAGACAGCTTACCGGCTGGTTGTCGGGACAGATTCGGCGGCGGTTGCCGATGGGAAAGGCGATGTCTGGGATACGCGGAAAGTTACTTCCGACCGGATATTGGTTCCCTATACCGGTGGGCAGTTGGCTCCTTTTACGCGCTATTTCTGGAGCGTTACGACGTGGGATCAGGAGGGTGTGGAATCCCGTCCCGCCGTCGCTTTCTTTGAAACCGGCATGATGGGGATGAGTAACTGGAAAGGCGCATGGATCAGCGATGGGCAACATTCGGACGGGAACGGTATACACGTCAAACCCGCCCCCTATTTCCGCAAGGAGTTTAAGACATCAAAACAGGTGAAATCCGCCCGCGCCTATATCGCCGTCGCCGGGCTTTACGAACTGTATATCAACGGCGAAAAGATCGGGAATCACCGCCTCGACCCGATGTTTACCCGTTTCGACCGGCGCAATCTGTATGTCACTTACGATGTGACGGAGCAGTTGCAGCGCGGGAAGAATGCCGTCGGCGTATTGCTGGGCAACGGATGGTACAACCTTCAATCCACCGCCGTCTGGTATTTCGACCGCGCACCGTGGCGCGACCGTCCCACCTTTTGCATGGATTTGCGGATCACCTACGAAGACGGGTCGGTAGAGGCCATCTCTACCGAAAGAGACTGGAAGACAGACCTTAGCCCCCTTATTTTCAACAGTATTTATACGGCGGAACATTATGACGCCCGGCTGGAACAACCCGGGTGGGATTCGCCCGGGTTCGACGATTCGAAATGGAAAAACGCCATACTCCGCTCAGCGCCGTCGCAACAGATTGTCGCTCAGCAGTTACACCCCGTCCGGAACGTGGAAAAGGTGACGCCCGCAACATGCACCCAGGTAAACGACCACACCTGGATATTCAATCTGGGGAGAAACATTTCCGGCGTGAGCCAATTGCGCGTCACGGGCGCCGCCGGAACGGAGATACGCCTCAAACATACGGAAATACAACGTCCTGACGGCTCGCTGGACATGGATAACCTCGCTTCGCATTACCGCCCGGCGGACGATTCCGACCCTTTCGCCACCGATATTTTCATCCTCAGCGGCAAAGGGGAAGAGGTCTTTATGCCGAAATTCAACTACAAAGGCTTTCAATACGTGGAAGTGAGCAGCAGCCAACCCATCACGCTTACCAAGGAGGCGCTGACCGGATGGTTCATGCACAGCGACGTACCGCCCGCCGGGCAGGTCGAAACATCCAACCCCCTGATCAACCGAATCTGGTGGGCGACCAACAACTCCTACCTGTCCAACCTCTTCGGCTATCCGACCGACTGTCCGCACCGCGAAAAGAACGGATGGACGGGTGATGGCAACATCGCCATCGAAACAGGGCTGTACAACTTCGACGGCATCACTGTCTATGAAAAATGGCTGGCCGACCATCGCGACGAACAGCAACCTAACGGCGTATTCCCCAATATCATACCGAGTAGCGGATGGGGATACCACTGGGCAAACGGCCTCGACTGGACAAGTACCATTGCCATCATCCCGTGGGAAATCTACCGCTTTTATGGCGACATCCGTTTGCTGGCGGACTCTTACGAGAACATCCGCCGCTACGTCGACCACGTATCCGACCTGTATCCCTCCGGACTGACCGACTGGGGGCTGGGCGACTGGATTTCGGTGAAGTCAAACACACCGGTGCAGTTCACCTCCACCATCTATTACTACGTGGATGCGACGATTCTGGCACGTGCCGCCCGGTTGCTCGGCAAGAGCGGGGATGCCGCCAAATATACCGCCCTGGCGGAGAAGATCAAAACGGTTTTCAACGATACCTATTTGAACAGGGAAACTGGCATTTACGGACAAGGCGTACAGACCGAATTAAGTGCGCCGCTGCAATGGGGAATAGTGCCTGAGGATATGCGGGATAAAGTCGCGGCTAACCTTGCCCGGCGTGTCGCCGCCGACAACAACCACATTGATGTCGGCCTGCTGGGAACCAAAGCGATCCTGAACGCATTGAGCGAGAACGGGTATGCCGACCTGGCCTATACGCTTGCCGCACAGGACACCTACCCCTCATGGGGATACTGGATCGCACACGACCAGGCGACCACGCTGTACGAGATATGGCCGGCCATCGGCACCGCAAAGGAGGCTTCCCTGAACCACATTATGTTCGGCGAAATAGGCGCGTGGTTCTATAAAGCGTTGGGTGGAATCCATCCCGACCCCGAACAGCCGGGATTCAAGAATATCATCCTGAAACCGAAATTTGTCAAGGGGTTGGCGCATGCATCCGTCACGTTTGAGTCGCCTTACGGCGCCATCGAGTCGAAATGGGCATGGAAAAAGAAGAAACTCCTCTACCATGTGACCGTCCCTGCAAATGCGACGGCCGACTTTTACCTGCCGTCCGGTTTCCGCCTCGTGAAAGCGGAACTGGCTGACGGTAAGGAGGTACGTTTGACGGAAACAGGAGACGGCGCCCGCCGGTTAGTGGCGGGACGCTATTTATTTTCATTAATAAGTATTAATTAGAAAGAATTTACCATTCCTTTGTCATCCATAACAAAAAAATGGTTTAGTTTTGCATATTAATGATTAACACTATACTTAAAGAATAAATTAAC
Organism: Tannerellaceae bacterium; assembly: GCA_031273385.1. Lineage (GTDB taxonomy): Bacteria > Bacteroidota > Bacteroidia > Bacteroidales > Tannerellaceae > DFXE01. The sequence continues at coordinate 3,595 of JAISRY010000130.1, forward strand.
AATTATATAGTAACCATTTTAAATTTACATCTATGAACAAAAAGTTTTCATTGCCTTTTCTCATATTGGCAACAATCGTAACACTTTCCTCTTGCTCAAACAAGTTGAAACCATTGGCAGAGGAG
>JAISRY010000151.1 GCA_031273385.1 Tannerellaceae bacterium
GGTGTCTCCACTCGCTGCGCTCGGTCGACATGACGTTCTTGCTTGCGCTCGGTTATAATGACGGATACTATTTGTTTTTCACACGATTGTGATTCATCGTCATTATAAGTGCCCAATAAGCCTGGTTTATTGGGTACTCACAAAGGGCTGAAAATGGGACGGGAGCTATTTTTATTCGCTCCCGACCTATTTCAAATGGCTCCCGACCTATTTCAAATGGGACGGGAGCTATTTTGCGCCCGCCTAAACACACAAACTTATTTTGCCGGACAAAAAGAAAACGCTACTTTTGCGCTATACAAAATCGAAGATGAAAATCATACAAAATCGAAGTTCGATTCGTAACGATTTAAAAACAACTTGTTTATGAGCACGTATAGCACACGATTGATTGACCGGAAAATCAGCAAGAAACTGAAGTCGACAGGCGGCATTCTATTGAAAGGGGCGCGTTATTGCGGTAAAACGACCACGGCGCTGTTCCATGCGGCAAGCAGTGTGCGTTTCGATGAATCGGAACAAATCCGGGAGCAGGCAACATTGATGCCCCATATTGTGTTGCAGGGCGAAACGCCGCGATTGATCGACGAATGGCAATTAGTACCAAGCATTTGGAACGCCGCGCGATACGAAATAGACCGGCGGAGGGCCAAAGGCCAGTTTATTCTTACAGGATCGGCAAGCCCGAGCGATGATATTTCGGCACATACCGGCGCAGGACGTTTTGCACGTATCACGCTTCGCACCATGTCGCTGGCAGAAAGCGGCGATTCCATCAAGTCGGTCGATTTCCGCGATTGCTTTGAGAAAAGCGCTCAGATAGGCGGTTTGGGTGGCGCTGCGATTGAAGATTATGCCCGGTTGATCGTTCGCGGCGGTATGCCTGCGCTGGTGGGCGAGCCTGTCGAAATCGCCCACGAAGCCATGCGTGATTATGTCGAGAATATCGCTTTTATCGATATGCAAAAGCTTGATTCGCCGCCAACACCCGAACGTATTGCCGCGCTTATCCGCTCGCTTTCGCGTAATATCTCCACCGAAACATCGCTCGAAAAACTGGCTTCCGAAACCGGAATCGACGGTAAGCCGGGCATCGCGGCAAGTACGATCCGCAAATACCTCGACCAACTGACGGAAATCTTTATCCTGGAAGAGTTGCCGGCGTGGAAAACGCACATCCGTTCCGCCGTACAGCAAAGAGTGAAACCGAAGTGGCATTTTGTAGATACATCCGTCGCGGCGGCGGCTTTGCGGTTTTTGCCGAAATCGCTGTTGAACGACGTGTTCGCCTACGGCCTGTTTTTCGAGTCGATGGCAATACGCGATTTGCGGATCTACGCCGACGCGCTCGACGGCAAAGTGTATCATTACCGCGATTCTTCGGGACTGGAAATTGATGCGATCGCAGAATTGCCCGACGAAAGATGGGCTGCATTTGAGGTCAAACTCGGTTCCACCGAATCCATTGACGAAGCGGCAGCCCATCTGAAAAAGCTGCTTACCCGCCTCACGCCCGAAAAAGCCGCCCAATGCGCTTCGCTAAACGTGATTATCGCAGGCCATTCGTCCTACACCCGCAAAGACGGCATACATGTCATTTCGCTGGGGCACCTGAGCGTATAACCGCCCCCCCTACCCTATCCGGAGACTTGTACGTCGAAGCCTAGCCCTTCGGCTCGTTCGGCGATGAGGTTCAGCTCTTCGCGGCTCACCTTTTGCAGGCCTTTTACCGGCGTTTCCCTGTCGATGGTGTAGATCATCACCTGGCGGGGGCGGATCAGGCGCAGGGCTTCCAGCCAACCGGCGATCTCCGCTTCGCCGGTATTGTCGACGCTTTCGCCCAGGTATGTCCCTTTGATGAACATCGTCTGGATGATCAGGTTGCCGCGAAAACGGATGAGCCGCCGCAACAACGCAGCAAAGGTGAAAGAGGGGGAATGAGGGGCGTCCAGTTGGCGGATACGGCTATCCAGGACGGAATCCAGTTTGAGGATGGGATCATCCACGCGGTTCAACGCCTGGAAGACCGGTTCGCGGTGTATCATCGTGGCATTGGACAGTACGGCGATCCTGGCGCGGGGAAAGAAGCGGTTGCGGATAGCGATGGTATCGTCGATAATGCCGGCAAATTCGGGGTGCAACGTCGGCTCACCGTTTCCGGCAAACGTGATCACGTCGGGAGCGGAGCCCTCCGCCTGCATAGCCGACAGCTTCCGCTCCAACGCCTCCCTGACGTCCGCCCGCGCCGGCAGTTTGCCCTTGGGACGAACCTGTTCGTTCAGCCCGCACTCGCAATAGATACAGTTGAACGAACAGAGCTTCCCGTCGACCGGCAGCAAGTTGATCCCGAGCGAAACGCCCAGCCGCCTGCTGCGGACAGGCCCAAAGACGATGCTGTCAAAAAGGATCGTCGGCATTATCGTTTGATAAGATAGTCATCCAACCTGTCGACCGCCCACACCGTCGCCCGGTTGGTAAAGGCAAAGAACCACACCAGGGGGATAAAGCAGAACATAAACCGCTTGGCGGAAAAAGACAACACATTTTCTATCGTATCCCAGCTATAGTCAATCTGATAGAGGACGAGCATATACAAAAGGGAAGCAAACAGAATCGCAAGAAGCAGGTAGAGGTTGTCCCTTTTCCGGATAAGAAACCAGGCGTTGGTGGCCAGCGCCACAAGAAAGGCGATAAAGCTCAGCCCGTAATACAGCGTATCTTTATATAGCAACCACATATAAGCCAGGATGGTCAATGCTTTTTCCTGATCCCAAAAAGGAGAGGTGATCGCGATGCTTTCCGCATACAATCCGTTTATTTTGGTATACACTGTCCAGCAGACAAGCGGGATGAGGGCAAAAAGGACATTCTGCAGGAAGCCCTTATACTGTTTTGTCCGAAAAGCATCGACGAAAAGGAGGAAAAGCACTGCACCGGTAAAGACAATCCCCTCCGTACGGCTCAGGATATTTCCGCCTAAAAGCATCCCGCAAAGGAGCAGGTCTTTCTTCTCCTTTCCCCTAAACCACAGCGCCATATAAATAACGCTCAAAGAGGCGAAAAGAGCATGGATAACATTGGTCATGGATAAAGAAGAGAAGCCCAACATCTCAGGCGTCAACAGCATGAAAAAGGTAGCGATTGCCGCCCCTGTCTTACCGGCGGCGCGGGAAGTAGCGCCATAGAAAGCCAACAGGAAAAACAAATACATCAACCCGGGGATAATCTTCGACGTTTCAGCGCCTAATGCATACACGTATGCATAACTCAACTGCACCAAAGGAGCATAGGTAATATAACTGCCGCTCCCATGAATCCCCGGCATATAGGCATTGTCTAAAATACTAAGCCCTTTCTGCGTATACTCCTGCGCAATGATGTAACCGATTGTTTCAAAGCCTGACAGGCTGTCCCTGTCAGATGGCGGGAAATAAAGGCATTTGGCAAAGTTCATATATTCCAGATAAGCGATGGCCAGGATAAAAAACAACCATACCAGGTTGATGTCTTTAAAGGATTGCAAGGATACCGATGCCCGGATAGTTTCGATAGCGTTTTTACGATAAAGATAAACAAAAAAGCACAAGCCCGCCAGCAACAAAACCTCGCCTCCAAGAAGAGCCGCCGGCTTCAACGGAATCCCAACCTGGTCGATAAACAACATCAGAAAAACCTGAAGCGCCATCCCTAAAGGGAAAGAAAGCCCTATTTTTTCTACCAACGTGAACTTCACAGAGATGCAATTGACACACACAAATCCTAAAAGAGCAGTTAAAAAGAGACCGACATACAACATATTCATTCGTTTTTAAGGATTCACAGGTAAGACGGCATGTTCATGCATATCGTCTACCGTATAATTTAACCTCTCGTAGCCCCTACCGTTCACAATAGCTACATGGGTGATGTCCCGAGCATAGCGGTTGGTTTCCATTTCCGAAGGAAGCACTAATTTGCGGGGATAAAGAAACCGTAAACCCCAAAGCTTGTTGCTGATATCCTGTTTGAAAGGGCTTTGCTTATCTTTCGGATAGAAATCCTCGTGGCTGGGATACAGAATCACTGCATTTTCCGGCGTCGAATTTTTCAGAAATCGAAGATAGACATAGTCGAACTCCAACTTTATCTCATTTTTTTGATCCACAGTCAGGTTCGGATACTGTATAATCGTTTTCATATTGCCTTTCAGCAGGCCGTTATATACCCAATGATACCCCGCCTGCTTTTCTATACACAGGAAAGTCATCCATCCGGCAACAGCCGCTACTGCCAGGTTTCTCAGCAGCCACAAGCCAAGAGTTGTCTTCCTCTTCTCCACTACCCTCTTGCGGCCTTTCTTTTTCCCTTTCATTTATCTGTTGTCTATTATTTTACAAACCGGTATTTCAATAGTGTCCAGATTGCCTCTACCCCATCAAACCACTTGATCTTTTTCCCCTCTTTTACCGAGCGTGGATAATAGTGGATAGGCACTTCTTTTATCTTGTATCCCAATTTGGAGACTTTCGCCGTCACTTCGGGACAAAACTCAAACCCCACACACGTAAGCGGTATGGATTTCAGCAATGCCGCATCAAACATCTTATAGCAGGTAGGCTCATCCGTTAGATGCTGTCCGTACAATAGGTTGGTGACAAAGGATACCAATCTCCCCCCTAACTAGAACGATAGATAGGAATGTTTATTTTCTCGGTTTAGGAAACGCGAGCCATACACAACTCTTTTATCATTGTCTATCAGACAGGTTAACAACAGGTTAAAATCTTCCGGATCGTATTCCAGGTCGGCATCCTGGATGATCACGTAATCGCCCGTCACCGCTTTCAGCCCGGTGCGGATCGCCATCCCTTTTCCTTTGTTGGCCTCATGGCGGAGGTACTTCACCTCCACTTCGGGGTGGCGCCGGATCACCGCCATGATCTCCCGCTCGCTCCGGTCGGCGGAACAGTCGTTGACAATAATAAGCTCCTTGCCTACGCCGTCGGGCAGCTCGACATGGATC
>JAISRY010000178.1 GCA_031273385.1 Tannerellaceae bacterium
ACAACGACTTGTCCCCCGAGCGCCGCCTGGGGACACACCCCCTAACCACCCCCCTCCCATTTCTACCTGCGTTAACACCACCCCCGGCCCGGGGTCGACATGACGTTCTCCCGTTCGGTCCCCCTAACGGGATGGGTATCGCCGTCATTTCCCTTTTTGATAAACCTGGTTTATTGGGTACTCTCAACTCTCAATTCTCAACTCTCAACTCTGACCTGCCTCCGGCTAATTGAACAGCTCGAACGCGAACTTCAACCCGAAACTCTGGTACCTGAAATTGTCGAACCCGGCAAAGGCGGCGATATTGAAGATATGATTCCCCAATCCATACCCGATCTCCATGTAATTGGGCAAAGCGGGCGTCCAAAGCTGGCTGAAATAGATACGTTCGGAAAAGACATGCTTCGAGGCGGTCTTCTCCAGGAACTGGAGCAGGATAAAGGGGCTTTGGTACATGACGTGCGCCTGTACGTATTTGTCGGAAGCGTTGAACCATTCGCTCTTCAGGAGGTTGAAGACCCCTCCGATCTGGTCGTCCCACGAGTCGGGGAAGTTCCTGCGGGTAAAATAGCGGAAATCGGCGAAATAGGTGGACTTTTGCCTGGTATATGTTCCGCCGCTGATATGGTAGCTCAGCCGGCGCAACAGGCTCAGCGGGATCATCTGGTGGATATCCAGTTCGATGCGCCCGAAGTCCCCGACGCCATTCCATACGCCCGGGATCGCCCTGGCCATCTCGGCGGATATGGTCGGGTAATCGGAACGGATATACTCTTTCCGCCTCCCGTTCATCCTGTAATACTGGCGGGGCGTATAGGAGATGCCGATAGAGGGGGTAAAGTCGTTGTAATTCTCGTAGATCAGCTCCGTCACGTCGTCGCCCACCTCCTTGTCGGGCTTCCGCTTTACCGGTATACGGCGGTTGTAGGTCAGGCTCGTCGTCAGCTGGAAGCCGTGGAAAAGCTCTACCCTGTTGGTCACCTCCATGTAATAGTGCCTGAAGTATTGCAGGTTCAGGTCGTCGAAATTAAAGAGCGAATCCTTTAGCTGTTCGTTGATGGCTTTCATCATTTCCGAAGAATAGCTCTGGTTGCCGTTCCCAAAGGTGGCGCTCACCGAAGCGAGCCTCTCCGGGAGGTAGTGCCACTCCGCTATGGCTTTGTAGTATAGCTCTTTCCGCTTGAAGAGGTAGCCTATTTCGGGGCGGAAATAGAGCGAACGGTCGTTCGGCAGGTCTTTGTTGATACGGAGGCGCTGCTTGTAGGAGATGCCGTTGCGCTTGGAGTAGCCCAACTGGAAAGGGTTCAGGATACCGGAATACCTGACGCGCGTGCTTTTGTAGTTCAGGCGTATGCTGTTGGTCAGCTTCTCGGTCAGCTTCAGGTACTTTGTGATATTGCTGGTGTCGGGGTCGCGCACGCGGGGATCGGCGCTCGTTTCGTACAGCCGCTTCTCTGCCGTGGTCAGCGGCAGGGGGCGCTTCTCCTGCCAGTAGGCCGTATCGGAAATGATCGGTACCGTATCCGACGACAGCTTGAAATAGCGGGTCAAATCCAGCGACTTTCGCTGTTTCTTCCTCTTTTCGTCCTCATCCTGCTGCCAGACGACCGATTTGTAGGTAAAATCGGCATGGTACGAACTGACCGCCTCATTCCCCAGGATCCGGTAGCGGAGGTAGAGGTCGGCGGCATCGGGCAGGTTGAAATAGTCCGACTTCTGCCCGAATGTGATGGCCAGGCTGAAATCGGCAAACGAATAGCGTCCGCTAAAATCCATCTTGTCGATAGTCCATGACCCGCCGACGACATACAGGTCGCCCGTGATAAGCTTTGGGCTCAACTGTTTCGGCGTAAAGCGTATCCTGTAAACCGCCCTTCCCTCCCGCTCTTCGACGCCCATGATGTCGAAAACATAGTAGGCAAAGGCTTTCCGCCCGGTCGGCATCACAATTTCTTCATCCAGCGCGGTCGGTGCATTCAGGAAAAAGAGGAACTCCTGCTGCTTGTCCCTGTCCGGGATGGCGCTTCCATTGATGGCTTTTATGTCGTGCAGGCAATGGTTGGGGGCTTCATACGTCGTCCGGATGACCATCTCGAAGACCATATCCTTTGTGCGCCGGTTGACCGGGAAAAGGTGATGCGCCAGACGCATCAAAATGTTCTGTTTTAATATCTCCGCACGTCCTTTTATATAAATTTCAGCTTCCGAACCAAGCAAAAGGGCCTGGTATTTAGCGGCGTTATCGATCACCCGCCGCATAATGGTATCGACGCCGGGCGCCGACACCCCCTCCGGGATATGATCCGGCGAACAGGGCTTCCCATACGTGTCTTCCGCCTTTAGTGGAGCGCATACGGCGCAATAAACGACGGCTAATATGACAATTGTTTTCTTCAAGTAATCTCGTCTTCTTTACTACAAATTTACGATTTTATTTCACAAACTATTTTTTTTTAAAAAGAAAATCCTACATTTGTGCTTCACAAGTATGTTATAGAACAGTCGTGGTTAAACATCAAAAAGAAAAGGTCGATATATCGGCCAGTTTAGCAGAGGTATGGAGAGTGCTAAACGAGAAAGAACGTGATATTCTCCGTAACAACTCTACAATCCAGCATTTCAAACGAAATGAGTTGATTTATTTTGAAGGGGACGAACCGAAAGACATGATGTGCCTGTTGAAGGGGAAAGTCAAAATATTCAAAGAGGGAGTGGGAGGTAGAAGCCAGATTATTCGTATGATTAAGCCCATTCAATATTTTGGTTACCGCGCCTCTTTTGCACAGGAAAACTACCTCACCAACGCATCCGCCTTTGAAGCCTCTATCGTTTGTATGATCCCGATGACCGTCGTCACCGGGCTTTTAATGAGCAACCCCAACTTAGCCATGTTCTTTATCCGCCAGCTCTCGATCGACCTTGGCGTGGCGGACGAAAGAACGGTCAACCTCACCCAAAAACACATCCGCGGACGCCTGGCCGAATCTCTCCTATTCCTCAAAGACAGTTACGGACTGGAGGGCGACGGGGCTACGCTAAGCATCTACCTCGCACGCGAAGACCTCGCCAACCTCTCCAATATGACAACGTCAAACGCCATACGCACCCTCTCCACCTTTGCCCTCGAACGAATCATCGCCCTGGACGGCAGGAAAATCAAACTAATAGACATCGAACGGCTGAAAAAGATCAGCAAACTGGGATAACAGTACCGCATCAATGCGATGTACAGGATGGCTATTTTTCCGCTTTCCCTCTACGCTGGAATATAGGGAGTCTATCTCTTTTAAGTCGCTCATACTCTTTTAATTAAATATCAAATATTATAGTTCATTTTTTCTGTGTCAAATCTCCTTGCCTATGTCCTTGCCTATCAGAATTCTCTTATCCAATAAGGGTTTGAAGCATTATTTGCATGTAACTTGTTAAGCCACCTT
>JAISRY010000185.1 GCA_031273385.1 Tannerellaceae bacterium
GCCCTCTCCTTTCCGGAACGGGACAGCCTCCATACGCGCCTCTTTCCCAGCCGTAACGGGGATCACTTCCCAACCGGCGCGGGTCAGTATCAGCGTCCCCTTTTCGCCAAAGAAAGCCAGCCCCTCCTTTTTGTCATACAGCCCATGATTGATCCCGCAGGCGTGATCCCAGATGATATTCACATCCTTATAGGCGTATGTGACCATCAGCGTATCGGGCGTCTCCATCGCATCCTCGGGATAGGCAAACTTGCCGCCGCCGGAAAAGACATGCGTAGGCAAATCCACCCCCACACCCTCCAGTGCGTAATCCAACAGATGAACGCCCCAGTCCGACATCAGTCCGCCGGCATAATCCCAGAAGAAACGGAAGTTGTAATGGAAACGGTACTCATTAAAAGGCCTGAGGGGAGCCGGGCCAAGCCACATGTCATAGTCCACTCCCACAGGAGGATTGCCGTCCGGTTTGACGGGAAGCGTCGGTTTCCCATCCTGATACGCCCACACCTTTACCGTGCGGATACGCCCGATATTTCCGGCGCGTAGATAGGCGGCGGCCTCGTCCCAGTGGGGATCGCTCCGTTGCCACTGGCCGACCTGGACGATCCGGTTGTACCGGCGGGCGGCTTTCACCATCAGGTCGCACTCTTCAATCGTATTCGAGAGCGGCTTTTCCACATAGACATCTTTCCCCGCCTGGCAGGCATAGACCGTAGGGAGGCAATGCCAATGGTCGGGCGTACCGATAATCACCACATCCACATCCTTATTGTCGATCACCCGGCGCCAGTCCTTATACAGGGCGGGGACTTTCTTCCCGCTTTTTTTCTCGACGTCGGCGGCACGTTTGTTCAGCCATTCATCATCCACATCACAGAGGGCGACACACTCCACTTCCGGGTAGTCAAGAAAGGTATTCAGGTCGGAATACCCCATGCCGCGACACCCTATCAGAGCGACTTTCAGCTTATTCCCGGGAGCGGACTTTCCATAAACGGCGTGATAGGAACTGCCCATCAACGGGGCTAAACCAAGTCCGGCAGTAGATAGGGCGGACTTTTGGAGGAAACTTCTTCTATTCATACGGTATTCTTTATATGTTAATTGATCGTAGAAACGTATCGCGATTATGCATACAATAATACGAAATATTCTCCTATATTTGTATCCTTATTACTAAAATAATCTATGAAACAAACTAAAAAGGAGGCAAACTGGTATGTCTTATACACTACGCCAAGGGCCGAAAAACAGGTACAAAGCAGAATCGCTAACCGGGATATAGAATGTTGGTTGCCGCTACACCGCTCAACCCGTGTATGGTCGGACAGGGTAAAAACAATAGACACCCCTTTGTTCCCCTCTTATCTGTTTATCAAATGCCAGGAATATATGCTGGAGCTATTAACGAAAATCTATGGCGTCGCCCGTATTGTGTATCACGACGGAAAGCCGGCGATTATCCGGCAAAGGGAGATCGACTGCATAAAGGAATTTCTTGAACAGGCGGCCAATCGTCCGCTCTGCATCGGCGAAGATGTCGAGATCGTGGCAGGCGCCATGAAAAAGGTCTCCGGCAAGATAAGAAAAATCAACAAACGCTATCTGGTACTCTATCTGGAGCAATTAGGCGCAATGGTAAGCGTTAAGATAGAAGACGTCGCCCCCGCGAAAAGGCTGAAATAGTTCAGGTTTTATTTTGCCGTTGGTCGAGGCGCATTTTTGCCATGCGTTCACGGAAGCCGCCATCCGTGAGGAATTGTTCACTCAACTTCTGCAGGTGTTTAGCCAACAGGTAGTCGGTTTGCTTAAGCAGGCAAATGGCGATGTTGGCAATGGTTTCGGGCGGGCGGGTAGAGACGATGTCCATATAAAAAGCGGAGTCATTGTATGTGCGTGCCAGTTCGCGCATTTTCAATTGTTCCACCGATCCGTCTTCCCATAGCCGGAGGTTTCTGGTTCTGAGGAAATCAAGGTAATCCTCGTGAAGTTCCAGCAGGCTGGCCTTTGCTACGTTTATCAGTTTAATCTCTGTTTCTTTGGAGGTGTTTGCCGCCGCGCTGCCTTCTGTGATATTCTGTTTCCCCGATCGCGCCGCCTGTACCATCTGGTCGACCGTGCGGTCGCCCCTGCGCAGGTAGGTTTGGCAAAAATAGTAGGTGATATCAAAGATGGCGACGGATTTGCGGTAGCTGTATAGCTTTCTGTAGTCTTTGGTTGGCGGAATAAGCGGCGGCGTTTTGTTAGGCATGAATTGCTGTTTTTTTCAGTTGAACAATATTTATTTTTTTAAGAGGCTTAAGCATTTTAAGATTCTTAAGATTCTTAAGGGTCTTAAGAAATTTAAGGCTCTTAAGTTCCTTAAGAATCTTAAGCTCCTTAAGCCTCTTAAGAATCTTAAACCTCAAATTCTGCCAAAGGTATGCAAAAAATCCGTAATGAATATGGCTTCTCATAATTTTTGGCTAAGTTTGTGGCTTATATTTGCAGATCTAAAAAATAAACTGAAGTGCTTATGGTGTTAAAAATGCGGCGTATATCTATCTTTTCCATCATATTGTTTGTCGCTGTCTATGCGGGGGCGCAAAATACGGATATGGGGTTAGGGACAAGAAGCAGGGCGGTTGCTTCTGATACCGTCCGGAATGTAGCGTTTGATGAATCAAGCCTGGACCAGGTTCCCGATATCCGGACACAGTTTGAGAAACAAAACAGCACATACGCCATACCCATGCCGCTGAGCGCAGGGCTGCAACATCTCCTTAAAGAAGAGGAAGAGGAGGAGCTCCAGATGTCGGAGGAAGCGCTTTACTGGGCTCGTTTAGTGAGGGATTCCTCTACTATTTTCAATGAATACATGACTTTCCGTGATACGATATTCGTCAGTCCTATCTATACGACTCCCATATTCAGGGGGAAGTTATTGCCCGATGATTTGCAGTTTTACCATATAGACTATCCGGCGAGCGATAACCCGTATGCCGCGATATGCCCGCCGGACAGTACGTTCTACAAAAACTATGTGCAGAAGAAAGAGGCGGAAGAGAGCGTATTGCGATATATTGAGGAGCATCAGCTGCCGCATTTCCGCTATTCATCCAATGACCTGCCCGGCGAAACGGTGGAGACAAAGGCCATTAAGAAATCCATACGCGAGAATCTCCCTATAAAGATAGAACGGGCGATGAGTCCGGAAGATGTGGATTCCCCGGCTAAATTTATCCCCGACAGGCGCTATTGGAGTTCCAATTTCGAGAGTAAGGTACAGTTCTCCCAAAACTACGTCTCCCCGAACTGGCACAAAGGGGGGAACAGCAACCTGAACCTGTTCACGCGAAACTACCTGCGCTACGACTACAACAGAGACAAGGTGCAGTTGGCAAACGAAATAGAGATCAAGGCCAGCTTCTATGATGCGCCGAAAGATACGCTCCGCAGTTATAAGCTGGGCGACGACCTTTTCCGCATACACAGCAATTTGGGGTATAAGGCGTTCAGCAAGTGGTACTATACGTTTGACGCCGAATTTAAGACGCAGCTGTTCACCAACTACCAGGAGAATACCGACAACCGGCAGACCGCCATCCTTTCCCCTTTCACCATAAATATAGGGATCGGGATGAAGTATGACCTGGTCAAGGCCTACAAGGCCAGGAACAAGCGGTTGCAACTAAGCGTTAACCTCGCCCCGCTTTCCTGTACCTATATGTATAGTATCGACCATGGGCTGAAGATGGGGCTGTGGCGTCATGGGTTCAAGAAAAGGGAAACGCCCGTCGAGGGGGAGAACGAATATGAATATTCCCTTAGCCGCTTCGGTTCTACCGTAAAGGCGGATATGATCATGAACTTTAGCCGGAATATCAACTGGCAGTCGCGCGTCTATTACTTTACTTCCTACGAGCATGTCACGGCTGAATTTGAAAACACCTTGAATTTAGCGGTCACCCGCCACTTCTCCACCAGTATTTATATTCATCTCAGGTTCGACGATTCGGTTAAGAAGACGGCGGATTTCGACTCCTATTTTCAGTTGAACGAACTGTTAAGTTTCGGATTTAATTATAAGTGGTAGGATAATTTCTAAATAATATGTACTTTTGCCCTGTTTTTGCTATGTCAGCATGACAAATATGTGCTATACAATACGTCATACAGGGATAATAGAGAGGATTGAAGAGCATACGGTTTTCGTTAAGATCGTTCAGCAGTCCGCTTGTGCAGGGTGTCACGCCAGGTCTATGTGCGCGACGGCCGAAAGCAAGGAAAAAGTTATTACCGTTCCCGATCACTCCGGCGATTTTCATACGAATGAACAGGTTTGGCTCTGTGGGCAAAGCTCCATGGGGTTGCAAGCCGTGTTGTTTGCTTTTGTCTTTCCGTTGATTGCCGTCGTCCTTACCGTCCTGTTCGGCGTCCACCGGCAATGGGGCGAAGCCCTTAGCGCACTTGCGGGGTTATTGCTTTTACTTCCCTATTATGGCCTCTTGTACCTCTTCCGCCATACATTAAAAAAGAGATTTGTTTTTACTATACAGAAAATAAACGAATACGAATCATGATATTAATAGCCATTGCCTCTTTAGGAGGGATCGGAGTCGTAGGCGCTCTTTTCCTTTACGCTGCCTCAAAGAAGTTTGAAGTATATGAAGATCCCCGTATCGCCAGGGTACAGGATGTCTTGCCTGCCGCCAACTGTGGGGGATGCGGCTATCCGGGATGTTCGGGATTTGCTGCGGCTTGTGCGAAAGCCGAGTCGTTGGACGACCTGCTTTGCCCGGTAGGGGGGAGCGAGGTGATGGGAAAGGTGGCGGCCATCCTGGGGAAAGAGGCGGGAAAGGCCGACCCGCTGGTGGCGGTGGTACGTTGCAACGGGGGATGCGAAGCTCGTCCGCGCACGAATCGCTACGACGGAGCGCAGAACTGTGCGATAGCTTCCGCCCTGTATGGAGGCGAGACGGGATGTTCGTTCGGTTGTATGAGTTATGGCGATTGCGTGGCGGCGTGTACTTTCGGAGCGATCAGGATGAATCCCGACACGCGTTTGCCGGAGGTGATCGAGGAGAGATGTACGGCGTGCGGCGCTTGCGTCAAGGCGTGCCCCAAAATGCTGATCGAGCTGAGGCGCAAGGGGCCTAAGTCGCGCCGTATCTTCGTCAGCTGCATGAATAAGGACAAAGGGGGAGCGGCCAGGAAGGCTTGCGGCAATGCCTGTATCGGTTGTAGTAAGTGCGAAAAGGAATGTCCTTTCGAGTCTATTGTTATGGAGCAGAACCTGGCCTATATCGACCACCGGAAATGCCGTTTGTGCCGGAAATGCGTCGCCGTTTGCCCGACGAACGCCATCCATGAATTGAACTTCCCGCCCCGTAAGGAGGCTGCCGTTGAAGATAATAAAGCGAAAACAAATGAAGAGAAATCCAACTAGTATGCTAAGGACATTTCGGCTGGGAGGTATCCATCCGCCGGAGAATAAGTTGTCCGCCGGACGGAAGATCCAACGCCTCGGCGTTCCCGCCGGACAGGTGGTTATCCCTTTGAGCCAGCATATCGGCGCACCGGCGCAGGCGCTGGTCAAGAAAGGCGACCAGGTAAAGGTCGGGACGCTCCTTGCCAAGTCGGGCGGTTTTGTATCGGCCAATATCCATTCGCCGGTATCGGGAAAGGTAAACAAGATTGATCTCGCGCCGGATGCCGGCGGGTATAAACGCCCGGCGGTATATATAGATGTAGAGGGCGACGAGTGGCTCGAGACGATCGACCGTAGCGATACGCCCGTCAGGGAATGGGAACTAACGGCGAAAGAGATTATCGGGAAAATCGCCGACGCCGGTATCGTGGGGCTGGGGGGCGCCACTTTCCCTACGGAGGTCAAACTGACTCCCCCTCCCGGGACGAAAGCGGAGCTACTCATCATCAATGCCGTAGAATGTGAGCCATACCTGACCTCCGACCATGCGTTAATGATGGAAAAGGGAGAGCAGATCATGACAGGCATATCCTTACTGATGAAAGCGGTCGGCGTTACGAAAGCGGTCGTCGGGATAGAGCGTAACAAGTGGGATGCGATCTCGCTTTTCTACTGGTTGTCTCTCGTGTTCGAGGGGATTAGCGTGATGCCGCTGAAAGTGCGTTATCCGCAGGGGGGCGAGAAGCAGCTGATTGACGCGGTGATGCGCCGCCAGGTGAAAAGCGGGGCGTTGCCCGTTTCGGTGGGGGCGGTGGTGCAGAACGTCGGGACGGCGTATGCCGTATACGAGGCGGTACTGAAGAACAAGCCGCTGATCGAACGGGTTGTCACGGTGACGGGCAAAGGGGTGGCGAATCCCTCGAACCTGCTGGTGCGTATCGGTACGCCTATACGGGCGTTGATCGACGCCGCGGGGGGAATGCCGGAGGATACCGGAAAGATTATCGCCGGCGGCCCGATGATGGGGAAAGCGCTAGCCGGTGTGGATGCGCCGGTGACGAAAGGCACTTCGGGCGTCCTGCTTCTTTCGAAAGCGGAATCTATCCGCAAACCGGTCTACGACTGCATCAGGTGCGCCAAATGTGTGCATGTCTGCCCGATGGGGCTTA
>JAISRY010000196.1 GCA_031273385.1 Tannerellaceae bacterium
TCATAATTATTAATCTAAATTGAAAAAGTTATGTCTGAAGTTGCATCTAGAGTAAAAGCTATTATCGTAGACAAATTGAGTGTTGAAGAAACAGAAGTGACTAACGAAGCGAGCTTTACGAATGACTTGGGAGCAGACTCTCTTGATACGGTAGAGTTGATTATGGAATTCGAAAAGGAATTCGATATATCCATTCCCGACGATCAAGCAGAAAAGATTACAACTGTAGGCGACGCAATCGCTTACATTGAAAGTAATGCGAAGTAAATTGTTTTATTTCAACGTATGGAATTAAAAAGAGTTGTAGTAACAGGCCTTGGGGCTATTACTCCGATTGGTAATACCCTCCCGGCAACCTGGGAGGGTATTGTCAACGGAAAAAGTGGAGCAGGACCTATTACACAGTTTGATGCGGAAAAGTTTAAAACACGTTTTGCCTGTGAAGTAAAAGATTTCGATCCGTTGCTGATTATGGACAGGAAAGAGGTACGTAAGTGCGACCGCTATACGTTGCTGGCTTTAGCCGCGGCGAAAGAGGCCGTCGCCGATTCGGCCCTCGACACTGGGAAAGAGGATCTCGACAGGATAGGCGTCATCTTTTCGGCAGGGATCGGAGGGATCAAAACCTTTGAAGATGAAGTCGCGGACTATGACAAAGAGCGTGGCCCGCGTTTTAATCCGTTCTTTATTCCCAAGATGATATCGGATATTGCCGCAGGGCAGATATCCATGCTGTATGGCTTTAGAGGGCCTAACTTTGCGACGGTATCCGCTTGCGCCTCTTCGACGAACGCTATTTCCGACGCATTCAACTACATCCGCCTGGGGAAAGCCAATGCGATCGTAACGGGTGGCGCCGAGGCCGCTATTTCGGTTGCCGGCGTAGGCGGTTTTAATGCGATGAATGCGCTCTCTACCCGCAACGATACGCCACAGACGGCATCCCGTCCGTTCAGCGCAAGCCGCGACGGATTTGTGATGGGGGAAGGCGCGGCCTGCCTTGTGCTGGAGGAGCTGGAACATGCGCTGGCAAGAGGGGCGAAGATCTATTGCGAAGTGGTTGGTACCGGCATGTCGGCTGACGCATACCATCTGACGGCCTCCCATCCCGATGGGTTAGGCGCTAAAATGGTGATGAAGAATGCACTGGAAGATGCCGGGATGAAGCCCGAAGAGGTGGATTATATCAATGTACACGGGACGTCTACCCCGGTGGGCGACATATCGGAAGTGAAAGCGATTAAGGATGTATTCGGCGAACATGCCTATCGTCTGAATATCAGCTCAACCAAGTCGATGACCGGCCACCTGTTGGGCGCTGCCGGGGCATTGGAAGCGATAGCCTGCGTGATGGCGATCAAAGAGGGCGTCGTGCCTCCTACGATCAACCATGCAAAGGGCGATGACGATCCGGAGATTGACTACGGATTGAATTTTACGTTCAACAAAGCGCAGAAGAGAGAAATAAATGTGGCATTATCCAATACATTCGGTTTCGGAGGGCATAATGCAAGCGTAATTGTTAAACGGTTTGTGCAATAAACAAGACAGTTAAACGTGTTTACCTATTTATATCGGAGAATAAGGCTCTTTAAAAACAAAAATAAAGGGCTTTATTTGTCTTTATATAAATTGCTCGGTTTTTACCCCAACGACGTGAAGCTGTATGAGCAGGCTTTTCTCCATAAATCCTCCTCGGTCGAAGCCGACGACGGAAAATGGCTGAACAATGAGCGGTTGGAATTTCTGGGCGATGCGGTATTGGACGCCATCATCGCCGATATCCTGTACCGCCATTTCCAGAACAAAAGGGAGGGCTTCCTGACCAATACCCGTTCCAAGATCGTGCAGCGCGAGAACCTGAACCGGATCGCCGTAGAGCTTGGCCTACAGCATCTGATCATCTATTCCGCCAAGCTAAATTCGCACAACAACCATCTCTACGGCAATGCGTTGGAGGCATTGATCGGCGCCGTCTACCTCGACCAGGGCTATGGCGTATGTTTCCGTTTTGTGGAGGAGGTGATCATCAAGAAACACATCAACCTCGACAGTATCGCCCGTAAAGAGGTGAACTTCAAATCGGCGCTGATCGAGTGGAGTCAGAAAAACAAACTGGAGATATCCTTTGACCTCATCGAGTCGTTCATGGACAACGACGGCAATCCGGTATTTCAAACCGCAGTAGGCCTGTCCGGGTACCAGATAGGCGTAGGGATCGGCTATTCCAAAAAAGAATCGCAACAACAAGCGGCAAAAATGGCCGTCAAAAAGCTCAGAACCGACAAAGACTTTCAGCGCATCGTCTCCAACCTGAAAAAGAGGCAGTCCGGCGAAGACCTCCCCGTCGGCCATCACGAATTTGAAGAATTACCCGACGAAACCGTCGTCATCGAACAAGGCGGACAGTAAACGGCCGGATACTATTTTTTGATGACACTTTCCAGGCTAATTGAGGAAAAACGGTTATCTTTGTTATGTAATTCAAAAGTCAACGGATTTTATGTATAGACCCATTCACATTGACAGGGAAAATCTGACCATTATGGGGGTTGTTTTTCCCGATCTGGATACGCTTAACAGTGCAGCTTGTGCGATAGGATCAAACATGTACGAAGGTTTTGAGCCTACGGAAAGCAGTATCGCTCTTATTCGCGATTATATCACAGACAAGATCACTTTCGCGCAATTTGTCAAAACGGCAAAAAGCAAGGTATATGCCGAAT
>JAISRY010000247.1 GCA_031273385.1 Tannerellaceae bacterium
CTCTGGCTTTCCGAAATACCGGACGAATCGTACAAACGGTTTATCCGCGACAAGTTCGAGGAGCACCGGCGGAGCATCGACGACGACGCCATTGATTTCATTCTGTGGTGGACATTCACCCATACCTATTACACACAGATTATCTGTAACGGCGTATTTGCCAATTGCGGCGACAGGGTCACCCTGGATAAGGTCAAGCAGGTATGCGAAAACCAGTTGGACATGCAGCGATTTACCTTTATGCAATACCGCAATATACTAAGCCCCGTCCAATGGCAGCTATTGCTGGCGATCGCCAAGGAGGGCGCCGTCGCCGAGCCGCAGTCGCAGAAGTTCCTGCAAAAATATAAGATCGGTTCGCCCTCGTCAGCTAAAAAAGCGTTAGAGGCGCTTTTGGCCAAGGAGATGATCTATACCGTCGAACGGGAGGAGAAGACGGCCTACCGCGTCTATGATGTTTTTCTGATGCGCTGGCTCGAGCGAACGTTCCATGTGTAGGATAGAAAAGAGGCTGCCCCCACAGGAGGCAGCCTCTTTTCGTTTACAATGCTGCGGCGGTACATATATATTAATGTACGCGTACATTAATATTATTTCGTCAGTTTCTTGTATCCGTAGACGGCTAATTTACCCAGCTCTTCTTCGATGCGAAGCAGTTGGTTGTATTTGGCCATACGGTCGGAGCGGCTTAACGAACCGGTTTTGATCTGTCCCGAATTGGTAGCTACCGCAATATCTGCGATGGTAGCGTCTTCGGTTTCGCCCGAGCGGTGCGACGTGACGGAGGTGTATCCGTTGCGATGCGCCATTTCGATGGCATCCAGCGTTTCGGTCAGCGTACCGATCTGGTTGACCTTGATCAGGATAGAGTTGGCACAACCGTTCTCGATCCCTTTGCGCAGGAACTCGACATTGGTGACAAACAGGTCGTCGCCCACCAACTGGCACTTTGCGCCTATGGCGGAGGTCAGCAGCTGCCATCCCTCCCAGTCTCCCTCGTCCATACCGTCTTCGATGGAGTCGATCGGGAATTTGGCGGCCAGCTCTTCGAGGTAGGCGGCCTGTTCCTTAGCCGAACGTTTCGCGCCCTTTGCCCCTTCGAACTTGGTGTAGTCGTATACGCCGTCGGCATAAAACTCAGACGCTGCGCAGTCGAGGGCGATCGTCACATCTTTCCCCGGCTCGTATCCGGCGGCCTTAATAGCCTGCAGGATGGAGTTCAAGGCATCTTCCGTCCCGTCCAACGTTGGGGCGAAGCCGCCCTCATCGCCGACGGCGGTACTCAGTCCGCGGTCGTGCAATACTTTCTTCAGGGCATGGAAGACTTCGGCTCCCATACGCAGCCCCTCGCGAAAACTGCCTGCCCCTACCGGACGGATCATAAATTCCTGGAAAGCGATCGGCGCATCCGAGTGCGACCCTCCGTTGATGATATTCATCATGGGGACGGGCATCACGTAGGCGTTCGTCCCGCCGATGTAGCGATAAAGGGGTAAATCCAAATAGTTGGCCGCCGCTTTAGCCACAGCCAGCGAAACGCCCAACATGGCATTGGCGCCCAGTTTCGATTTGGTCTTCGTGCCGTCCAGCTCCAGTAGCTTGCCGTCAATTTCGCGTTGGTTCAATGCGCTCATGCCGGCAATAGCGGGAGCGATGACGTTGTTCACATTTTCGACCGCGTTCAGTACGCCTTTACCGCCATACCGTTTCTTATCGCCGTCGCGCAATTCGATAGCCTCATTTTCTCCGGTAGATGCGCCGGAGGGAACGGCGGCACGGCCAAAAGCGCCGGATGCCAAAAGAACATCTACCTCCACAGTGGGATTACCGCGAGAATCTAAAATCTCTCTGCCTAATACTTTTACAATTTCCATACATTCATAAATTAGTAACATTCAGTTTAAACACTGCAAAGATAACGACAACTCGCCAGACTTCCCCCACCATCGCGAAACAAAAATCATTCTTCCCCCTCAGAAAAACCCCTCCCCCCACCCTTCCCGCCCGTTTTTCCTCCCGAAGGACTAACAACCGGATAATGAGCGGCTCCTCTTCGGGACGTGAATAACTAATGACGGGGTCGGGAACAACTCGTCGTCTCACAGCTGTGAAACCATTAGTTGTTCCCGACCCCGTCATTAGTTGTTCCCGAGCCAATCACGAGTTGCCCGGTATGTAGGTATGAGTTGCCCGGCATATCGTCATAAATTGCCCGTTTGCCGGTAAAATCGGATAAAAAAGGGCGATAATATTTTGATGTTTAAAAAAAGAGTGTACCTTTACGGCGATTTAATGCAATCGAACGATGATACAGCAGTGTGCAAACGGTTTGAATCTTTCTCTCATTATTATTCTACTCTGGGGACAGGATAGGAAGTGAGATTCTTTTGCGCGACTGAACGATAAAATAAAAAGAGCCTTTCTCACTTCCTACGGTGAGAGAGGCTTTTTTGATTGGAGAAACAATACTAACAGATAGGAATAGGAGGAAAGATGTCAGAAAGAGTATTTATTTTCGACACCACGTTGCGGGACGGCGAACAGGTGCCCGGGTGCCAATTGAACAGCATTGAGAAGATTCAGGTGGCTAAGGCGCTGGAAGAATTGGGCGTGGATGTGATCGAAGCGGGATTCCCCGTTTCCAGTCCGGGAGACTTTAAGAGCGTGGTCGAAATCGCTAAGGCGGTGACCTGGCCAACCATCTGCGCACTGACGCGGGCGGTGGAGAAAGATATCGACGTCGCCGCCGAAGCGCTGAAATATGCCAAGCGCGGACGGATCCACACCGGTATCGGGACGTCCGATTACCATATCCGGTACAAATTCAACTCCACCCGCGAAGAGATCCTCCAACGGGCGGTCGCCTGCGTTACGTATGCCAAACGGCTGGTGGAAGACGTGGAATTTTATGCCGAAGATGCCGGGAGGACGGAGAATAGCTACCTCGCGCAGGTGGTGGAAGCCGTCATAAAAGCCGGCGCGACGGTGGTCAATATCCCCGACACAACCGGCTACTGTCTGCCCGGCGACTATGCCGCAAAGATCCGCTACCTGATGGAACATGTCGAGGGGATACACAAAGCCGTCATCTCCACCCATTGCCACAATGACCTCGGCATGGCGACGGCCAACACCATACAGGGCGTGATGAGCGGGGCGCGGCAGGTGGAAGTGACCGTCAACGGGATCGGCGAACGCGCCGGCAATACCTCTCTCGAAGAGATCGCGATGATCTTCAAAAGCCATCGGGAGATGGGCTTCGCTACCAACATCAACAGCCAGAAGATTCACGGCATCAGCCGTATGGTTTCCAGCCTGATGAATATGCCCGTTCAGCCCAACAAAGCGATCGTAGGGCGTAATGCCTTTGCCCATTCCTCGGGAATCCACCAGGACGGCGTACTGAAGAACCGCGAAAGCTACGAAATCATCGACCCCAGGGAGGTCGGTATCGACGACAACGCCATCGTGCTGACCGCCCGCAGCGGCCGCGCCGCGCTGAAGCACCGCCTGCATCTCCTCGGCGTCGATCTCGAGCAGGAGAAGTTGGACAAGGTATATGAAGATTTCCTTAAGCTGGCAGACCGCAAGAAAGATATCAACGACGACGACGTCCTGATGCTGGCCGGAAAAGACCGCACCGCCATGCAACGCATCAAATTGTGCTACATGCAGGTCACCTCCGGTATCGGGCTAAAGCCGGTGGCCAGCGTGTGCCTGG
Source organism: Tannerellaceae bacterium (assembly GCA_031273385.1). Lineage (GTDB taxonomy): Bacteria > Bacteroidota > Bacteroidia > Bacteroidales > Tannerellaceae > DFXE01. The sequence continues at coordinate 3,722 of JAISRY010000247.1, forward strand.
ACATCGCAGGGGAGAAGTTTGAGGCGGCGGCTTCGGGCAACGGCCCGGTCGACGCGGCCATTAAGGCGATCAAATCCATTATCCACCGCACCATGACCATCCAGGAGTTTCTCATCCAGGCCATAGACAAGGGCAGCGACGATATGGGGAAAGTTCACATGCAGGTGGAGTACGACGGGAACGCCTACTATGGCTTTGCCGCCAATACGGATATCATCGCCGCCTCGGCCGAAGCCTTTATTGATGCGATTAATAAATTTGTGAAATAAAACGAAGCACGCCATGAGCAAGACATTATTTGAGAAAATCTGGGAGAAGCATGTCGTCGATACGCTTCCCGACGGGACGACGCAGCTGTATATCGACCGTCTTTTCTGCCACGAAGTGACCAGTCCGCAAGCCTTTGCCGGACTGCGCGAACGCGGCCTGAAGCCTTTCCGTCCGGAGCGGGTGACCTGTATACCGGATCACAACGTCCCGACGCTCGGGCAGGACAGGCCGATCGCCGATCCCGTCTCGCGCAACCAGGTCGATACGCTTGAGCGGAACGCCCGGGACTTCGGCCTCGCCTATTACGGCCTGCGCCATCCCAAGAACGGGATTATCCATGTCGTCGGGCCGGAGACAGGGCTCACGCAGCCCGGCATGACCATCGTCTGCGGCGATTCGCACACCTCGACCCACGGGGCATTGGGCGCCATCGCTTTCGGCATAGGCACCAGCGAAGTGGAGATGACGCTCGCCACCCAGTGCATCATGCAGCGCAAACCGAAGACCATGCGCATCACCGTCGACGGGACGCTGAACCCTCTCGTCACGGCAAAGGACATCGCCCTCTATATCATCCGGCGGATGACGACCGGGGGAGCGACCGGCTACTTCGTCGAATACGCCGGCGAAGCGATCCGCCGCACCACCATGGAGGAGCGCCTGACGATCTGCAACCTCTCCATCGAGATGGGCGCGCGCGGCGGTATGATCGCCCCCGACGCCGCGACGTTCGATTACCTGAAAGACCGTGAGTTCGCGCCCCGCGGCACAGCGTGGGAACAGGCGCTGGCCGGTTGGCAAACCTTATACAGCGATGCGGACGCGCGCTTCGATCGTGAAGTGTTGTTCCACGCCGAAGATATAGAGCCGATGATCACCTACGGAACCAACCCCGGCATGGGTATGGGCGTGCGCGAGACGATCCCCCTCCCCGAAGAGGTCGACGAGGCGGGGCGCGTGTCGTACGTCAAGTCGCTCGGCTATATGGGCTTTACCGCCGGCGAACCGGTACGGGGAAAGAAAATCGACTATGTCTTCCTCGGAAGCTGCACAAACGGGCGGATCGAAGATTTCCGCGCCTTTGCCCAATTGGTCAAGGGGAAGAGAAAGGCGCCGCACGTCACGGCATGGCTCGTTCCGGGAAGCTGGCTGGTCGAAAAGCAGATACGTGCCGAGGGGATCGACACGCTATTGCGCGATGCCGGCTTTGAGCTGCGCCAACCGGGCTGCTCGGCATGTCTGGCTATGAACGACGATAAGATTCCCCAGGGGAAATATGCCGTATCGACATCCAACCGTAATTTCGAGGGACGCCAGGGGCCTGGCGCGCGGACGATCCTTGCCGGCCCGTTGGTGGCCGCCGCCGCCGCCGTCACCGGCGAAATCACCGACCCGCGGGATATCGCCCCCTAAGCTTCTTGAGAGGCATCCATTAAATACAGTAAAAAGAGATGAAAGAGAAATTCAATACACTAACGTCCACCTGCGTGCCGCTCCCGTTGGAGAATGTGGACACCGACCAGATCATACCGGCGCGCTTCCTGAAAGCCACCACGCGCGACGGCTTCGGAGACAACCTGTTTCGCGACTGGCGGTACGACGACTCCGGACATCCCGTCCCCAACTTCGTACTGAACGGCAACCGTTACAAAGGACAGATCCTCGTGGCCGGTAAGAACTTCGGCAGCGGCAGTAGCCGCGAACATGCCGCATGGGCGATCACGGGCTACGGCTTCCGGGCGGTCGTCAGCAGCTTCTTTGCAGATATTTTCAAGAACAATTCGATGAACAACGGCCTGTTGCCCGTCGTCGTCACGCCGGAGTTCCTGGCCGGCATCTTCCGTTCGGTAGAGGCCGACCCCCGCGCCACGCTGACGATCGACCTCCCCGCACAGGCCATTACCAACGATGCCACCGGGCAGTCGGAACGCTTCGACATCAACGCCTACAAAAAAGACTGTCTCGTCAACGGATTGGACGATATCGACTACCTGCTCTCCAACAAGTCCAGGATAGAGGCCTACGAACAACGACAAAAGGAACAGTTGCTATGATCGAAATAATGGATACTACCCTCCGCGACGGGGAACAGACCTCCGGCGTCTCTTTCGCGGCGCATGAGAAACTGGGTATCGCGCAGGTCTTGCTGGGCGAACTGGGCGTCGACCGCCTGGAGATCGCCTCGGCGCGCGTATCGGACGGGGAGTTTGACGGCGTCAAACGTGTCGTCCAGTGGGCGCAACGTACCGGAAACCTCCCGAAGCTTGAAGTGCTGGGATTTGTCGACGGCGACGTCTCGCTCTGCTGGATAGAAGAGGCGGGTTGCCGCGTCATGAACCTGCTCTGCAAAGGCTCCTACAAACATGTTACCGAACAGCTCCGCATGACGCCGGAGCAACACTTCGCCCATATCCGCGAAGCGGTACTCCTGGCCGGGGAGAGGGGGATCGACGTCAACGTCTACCTCGAAGACTGGTCGAACGGGATGCGCAACTCCCCCGACTATGTATACCGGATGATGGACGCCCTGAAAGAGCTGCCCGTCCGCCGTTTCATGCTGCCCGATACGCTGGGTATCCTGAACCCGTCGAATACGTTCGAATACTGCCGGGCAATGATCGGCCGTTACCCCGCGCTGCGCTTCGACTTCCACGCACACAACGATTACGACCTCGCCGTAGCGAATGTCTACTCCGCCATACGCGCCGGCATACAGGGTATCCATACGACCGTCAACGGCTTGGGCGAACGGGCGGGAAACGCCCCGCTAAGCAGCGTCCTGGCGGTGATTAAAGACCAGTTGGGAGAAGAGACGAACCTGAAAGAAGAAAAGATAAACCGCGTCAGCCGGCTGGTGGAGAGCTATTCGGGCATCCATGTCGCCCCGAACAAACCGATCGTCGGGGAATCCGTCTTCACCCAATGCGCCGGCATACACGCCGACGGCGACAGCAAGAACAACCTCTACTTCAACGAACTGCTCCCCGAACGTTTCGGCCGTATCCGCGAATATGCCCTGGGCAAAACGTCCGGTAAGGCCAACATCCGGAAGAACCTTGAAGCCCTCGGCATCGACATGGACGAAGAGACGATGAGGAAAGTGACCGGACGCATCATCGAACTGGGCGATAAAAAGGAGATGGTCACGCAAGAAGACCTCCCCTATATCATCAGCGACGTGCTGCACCAGGATATGACGGAACAAAACATCAAAATCCTGAATTATTCCTTATCTTTGACGCAGGGATTACGCCCGGTGGCGACGCTCAAGATAGAGATCAACGGCGAGAAATACGAAGAATCAGCCTCCGGGGACGGACAGTACGACGCGTTCATGCGTGCCTTGCGGAAGATATACGGCAACCTGAGCCGCCCGTTCCCCATGCTGACGAACTATTCCGTATCCATTCCCCCCGGAGGACGCACCGACGCATTTGTCCAGGCTGTCATCAGTTGGAACTACGCCGGAGTAGACTTCAAAACCCGCGGGCTGGACGCCGACCAGACCGAAGCCGCCATAAAGGCGACAGTGAAAATGCTTAATAAAATAGAAGGATGAATAAGAAACTAAAGATCGCTCTCGTAGCGCACGACAGACGAAAAAGAGATATGGTAGAGTGGGCGGAACACAATGCGGCGTTCCTCTCAAGCCATTGCCTGGTATGTACCGGTACGACCGGCGGACTGATCTACCAGGCCTTTCAGGAAAAGGGAATAACCGCCGAAATCATACGGATGCACTCCGGCCCGCTCGGGGGAGATGCCGAAATCGCCGCCATGGTGGTCAGGAAAGAGATTAACCTGGCCATCTTCCTGATCGACGACCTTAACCCGCAGCCCCACGAAGCAGACATCCAAATGCTGCTCCGCCAGTGCCGCGTACACAACGTACCGATCGCGTGCAACCGTTACAGCGCAGACCTGATGATCACCAGCTCACTCTGGGACGACGACGCCTACATCCCCTCCGAACCCCAATACATCCAATTCGAACGAAAATAAACAGACAGGAAAAACAACCCGTATGAAACTAACAATCGCAGTACTACCGGGCGACGGCATCGGCCCCGAGATCGTAGAACAGGGTATGAAAGCCATTCATGCCGTATGCCGGAAATACCGGCACACATTAAGCACGGAACAAGCCCTCGTGGGCGCAGCCGCTATCGACGCCGTAGGGAACCCCTACCCGGAAACGACGCACAAACTGTGCATGGCGAGCGACGCCGTCTTCTTCGGCGCTATCGGCGACCCCAAATACGACAACGACCCCTCCGCCCCCATACGCCCCGAGCAGGGACTGCTGGCCATGCGGAAACGGCTCGGCCTCTATGCCAACATCCGCCCGATCACCACATTCCCCTCCCTGCTGCACAAATCCCCCCTGCGCCCCGAGCTGATCGGAGAGGCAGATTTCGTCTGCATCCGCGAACTGACGGGCGGCATCTATTTCGGCCGTCCCCAGGGGAGAAGCGAAGACGGCGAGACGGCCTACGATACCTGTGTCTATACGCGCGAAGAGATTATCCGCATCGTCCGCCTGGCTTACCTGTTTGCCCAAAAGCGGCGGAACAAACTGACGATCGTGGATAAGGCAAACGTATTGGCCACCTCCCGCCTATGGCGTCAGACGGCGCAGGAGTTGGAGAAGGAATTTCCCGGAGTGGAAACCGAATACATGTTCGTAGACAATGCCGCCATGCGGATCGTCCAATGGCCGGCGAGCTTCGATGTGCTGGTGACGGAGAATATGTTCGGCGACATCCTGACGGACGAAGCGTCGGTCATTACCGGTTCGCTCGGTATGCTTCCCTCGGCATCCATCGGTATGCATACATCCGTATTCGAGCCTGTTCACGGCTCCTATCCCCAGGCTGCGGGAAAGAATATCGCCAACCCGTTAGCCACTATCCTGAGCGCCGCCCTCATGTTTGAGTACGCCTTTAACCTGACGGAAGAGGCCGGCCTCATCCGC
>JAISRY010000004.1 GCA_031273385.1 Tannerellaceae bacterium
TTCACTATTCACTGTTCACTAAAATATTGTATTTTTGTTTGGCGAAAAATGTAACCTGCGGGGAGGATTTGCGTCCGTTATATAGAATGGAAGGGTATGCCGATATATATTATGTGCAACGGGTGCAGGCGGGGGAGAGCGCTTGTTTTGGCTGTCTTTTGGATCGATATGGCCGGGCGGTTTATGCGCTGATCGTCAGAATCGTGAGGAATCGCGAAGATGCGGAGGAGCTGGCGCAGGATGTCTTTCTGAAAGCGTACAAAAGCCTGGGGAATTTCAGGGGCGAAAGCAGTTTCTCTACCTGGATATACAAAATTGCATACCATGCGGCTATCTCTCATGTGCGGAAGAAAAAACATGAATTTCTCGCTATGGAAGAGGGGTTTATGGAGAATCTGCCGGAGGAGGATGTGGCGGGAACGTTCGGGGAAGACGCTTCCGGGGCGGAAGCGGAGCGGTTGGACAGGCTGGACGGCGCCTTGGCGCGGCTGGCGGCAGACGAGAGAGGCCTGATCCTGCTTTTTTATATGAAAGAAAAAACAATAGAAGACCTGGTTTCCATTACAGGGCTGTCGGCTTCGAACGTGAAGACGCGGCTGCACCGTATACGGAAAAAGCTATGGGTCTTGTTAAAAGATACGGAGGATATACGACATGGATAAAAAGACAACAGATACCGATTGGTTGGGCAGCTTGTTCAGCCAACTGCCGGAGGAGGAGCTGCCCGCTTCTTTCCACGAAAATATGATGCGCCGGATAGAGGCCGAGACGGTGCGGGCAAAGAAAAGGGGCGAACGGATTGAGCTGTTTGCCGTCATACTGGCTTCGCTCGTGATGATTGCTCTCGCCGTCTGCGCCTGCCTGTATATGGAGATACGCCTCCCGGCCTTTGATTTTTCCATAGCGGAAACCGGCAGGGAGTACCTGAGCCGGCCGCTTGTTCATTTCTACCTTTATATCGCCGTGATCGCCCTGTCCCTTTTGCTGGCCGATTGGCTGTTCGGGAGGCATTACCGGCGGAAAGAGTGACCCCCCGCCGGTGGGATCGCTCTTTACTGGACGGGTGTGCCGCCGCCCCCCTCGCTGCTTCCCCCGCTTTTCGCGTCGTCGTTGGTGATGCCGCGGCGTACTTTCTTGATGCTATCTTTTAATGTTCCGAACGTATAGGATACCCGTAGGCGCAGTTCGCGCATGGGGTAATAGGAGCTGTTTTTTTGATGGAACATCGGATCGTCGGTGGTATTGCTGAATTTCAGGTATTGCTGAAACGGACTGTTGCACGACAGCCCGATGGTCAGCTTATCCTTAAGCAATTTTTTGTTCACCGAAATGCCATGGAAAACGTAACCGCTTCCCTTGGTTTGCAGCTGTACCCATGGCGAAGAGTACCCTCCGTAAATGGTTGCGTTGATCTTGGCCGGCAGGTTGAACTGTGCGTTCAGGAAGCCGCGCCCCATGAATCCGTTGTTCGATATGCCGCGGGAGCTGTTGATGTCGACATAATCCAATCCCCCGTTGAACGAGATATTGAAGAGCGGTATGGGATTCCACCTGGCGTAGACGAAGAAGCCCGCCGACTGGTTTTTGCCTAAATTTTCGTAGGTGCTTTCGGTGATGCCCGTCTCGTCGTTGATGAAGATATACTGCTCGATGGAGTTGTTGACGAAGCGGTAACTGGCGTTCAGGTTGAGGTTGAACTTTTGTGTAAACATGCTGTAATTCAGATTAAACCCATGGCTCTTTTCCGATTCGAGATTCGGGTTACCGTAGGAGATATTCTGCGGGTTACTGTTGTTTACGTAGGGGTTCAGGTACCAGATGCCGGGGCGTGAGATGCGCATATTGTAGCCGAAGCGGATTTGTTGGGTCATGTTGATCTGATAGGAAACCGTCGCGTTCGGGACGATATCGAAGAAGTTGGTTTTGAAATTCTGTTCCGCTTCGTTGGCGTAGGCGACGTTCAACGCCGTGCCCTCGGCGCGTACGCCTGCTTTTGCGGAGAATTTATTGAACTTGACGGTGTAGGTGAAATAGGCCGAGTAGATGTGTTGCGTATGCTTGAAGTCCCTCATCGGGCGGAGCGTATCGCGCCATTGGTTGGTCTGCTCGTTGAGGATACGTTCGATCGTCTCGCTGGCGCTTTGCCGCATGATATATTTCAGCCCGCCCTCCAGGGTCTGGTCTTTGACGGTGGGGGTGGTGTAGTCGATCTGTGCGGTATGCTCTTTGGTGGAGGCGTCGTTGATGTTCCACTTGGGGTATTCGTAGGCGTAGGGGACGTCGAGGACATTCCGGAGGTAGGTATGGCTCTCGTTGTCGTTGGGCGAATAGCTGAACCGGTAGGAGAGGGTCAGCAGTTCGTCCTTTTTCTTTGTCGAATGTTGGAGGTCTACGTTGATATCGGTAGAGCCGAACGTCTGGGCGGTGTTGCCCTCCTGGTCGTAGCTGTAGGAGGGGAATGCGCCGGCGGCCTGCGTTTCAAAGACGGAATGAAGCTCCTGGCGGTTCTTGAAGTTGCCGTTAAAGAGGTTGGCGCCGACGCTGATGAGGTTCAGCGTGTCCAGCTCGTAACTGGCTTCGAGCGTACCGAACTGCATGGGGCCGGTGTTTTTGTTTCTTCCGCTTTGCTTGAGTGTGCTGGCGAAATTGCCGTAATTGGTGCGTTCGAGTTCGTAATCGCCCCAGGGACGGTTGTTGCGGCGGTAGTTATAGTTGGCGGTAAGCCCCAGTTTTCCCGCTTTGGTGGTGATATTTCCCCCTGCGCCGAAGCTTCCCTGCGTCGATACGTCGCTGTTTACCGTACCGGTATAGCCTTGCAGCGCGTTTTTTGCCGTGACGATATTGATAATCCCCCCGACGCCCTCCGCGTCGTATTTTGCGCCCGGGTCGGTAATGACTTCAATATTCTTTACCGAGCTTGCCGGCATGCTTTTCAGGACATCCGACGCGTTGTTGGACGAAAGCATATTGGAGGGTTTGCCGTTGAGGTAGAACTTGAAATTGGTCGACCCTTTCAGTTGGACTTGATCCTCGCCGTCTACCGTGACCATCGGCACTTTACGCAGCATTTCCAGTGTTGTATTCGTTTTCGCCTCTGGGTCGTCTTCCAGGCTATACGTTATTTTGTCTATGTCTATTTTTACTAATGGTTTTTGCGCCGTGACGGTGACTTCGCCCAGTCGTTGGTCGTCTTCCTGCATCAGTATGATCCCCAGATCCGCCACCTTTTTGCTGTCGGAAACGGAAAATAATTTCTTCACCGGCGCTTTTCCTATCGACTGCAGGGAGAGGACATAATTCCCTTCGTCGGTCAATGTCGTTTCGAATCGGCCGTCTTCGTCAGAGGCCAATAGCTTGACATGATTCTGGGGGGTAGCGGCAAACGCAATACTCAACGTCACGTATGGAACGGTTTCATTAGTCAGCGAATCAACGACTTCGCCCTTGACGGAGAAACGATTGGATTGTGCATGAAGGGAAAATGTAAAAGAAAAAAGTAACAACAGGACATAGGGTATTTTTTCCATGGCTGAGTTAGTTTGTTAAATGATCAACTATATTTCTCTCTCTCTCTCAAATAAGACGCCGTAAAATTACCAAAATAGAACAATGATGAATGATCATAAATCTTAAAGATACATAAATGATTCAGACATTTCCTGTCTCAATTCTATTCGGGAACTCGCAATAAACGTTAAATGTAAAGCTCATGTAGGGGAAATGGTAAACATTTCTTCCCTTTGGATTGTTGTACAAATAGGAGGCATTGGAATAAAAACATGCCGTCTCAACAAGCAATGGCTGGAATAACGATATATAATCATCAGAACAAGATAACGATATTTAACGATTGGGATCTATCTATCTATCTATCTATCTATCTATCTATCTATCTA
>JAISRY010000048.1 GCA_031273385.1 Tannerellaceae bacterium
TTCTGTTACCCGTGCGTCTTCTGTCACCTCTTGGGGGCTGTTCAGGTAGCGTTCGAGGATTATTTCATTGATTCTTTCCACAGTACAAAGATATGTTTTTTTTCAACGAGTTCCAAGCAAATACCTGAATCAGGTTTCAGATACAGGTTTGCCTGCGATGCAGGCAGAGGTGGGTGGTAATCCATTCGTATACAGTAGCCTTAGTATACAGTAGCCTTAGGCTACTGCCTAGCTATGTTAGCTCTCTCCGAGAGCCTTTCAACTCTCAACTCTCAACTCTCAACTCTCAACTCTCAACTCAGAAAGCTCTCAATTCTCAACTCAGAAAGCTCTCAATTCTCAACTCAGAAAGCTCTCAACTCAAACTACCGGAGGGGGTAGCGGCAGATGAAAGCGGCGGCAAGCAGCGTCGCCATAGCGGGAAAGAAGCTCAACATCAGGCGGATGCCGTATAGTACGGCGTCCGTCTGTGTCGTATTTGCCTGGAAACCATAATAGGCGAGCAGCCATCCGGTAAGGGCGCCGCCGATCGACCAGCCTACTTTCTGCGACATGGAGACGGAAGAGAAGATAAGGCCTGTCGCCCGCCGTCCGGTTTTCCATTCCGCATGGTCGGCGACGTCGGCGCACATCGCCCACAGCAACGGCGCCACGACGCCGGCGCACAAACTGATCAACGCCTGCAAACACATAATCGGGACGATATCCCCCTCGCCCATAAAAAAGAAAGCCACGTTGAACGCCGTAGCGAACAACATGGCCAGCAGGAAACTGTTCTTCTTGCCGATACGTTTCGACAGGGGATTGACAAGAATGATCCCCACGATATTAGCCCCCTGTCCGATAACCAGGTAAAGCGTCGTCAACGTCAGCGGAATAGCGGTAAAAGGGAGGTCGACGCCGCAGCTACCGCTGACAACATACTTGAAATAATAGACGACGGCGCCATCCCTCACCGAATGAAACGCCAGCGTGGCGGCGCCGGCGGCCAGAAGCAACCACCAGGCCCTGTCTCCCAACAGCCCGCGGAGGTCTTGCCTTAAGGAGGGCTTTTGCGCTTCAACCGGCCGCACCCGCTCTGTCGTCCAACGAAAACAGAGAAAGAAAAGCCCCGCCGCCACCGCCGCAAACACCCCTACGCCCATCTGCCACCCGAACGCCTGGCCGCCCGCCCCGCCGCTTCCGCCCCCACCGAAAAGCCCCACCAACGGCTCAATCAGCAACAGCACGACAAGGCTGCCGGCAAAAGCAAAGATCATCCTGTAAGAAGAGAGCGCCGTCCTGACGCCTGACGCCGGAGAGATCACCCCCAGCAATGCCGCATAAGGCACGTTGATCAACGAATAAACCGCCATCATCAGCGAATAACTCACATAAGCATAAACCACTTTCCCCGCCGGCGACAACGCCGGAACAGTAAAAGTAACGACCCCCATAATCCCGAACGGTATCGCCAGGTAAAGCAGGTAAGGCCTGAACTTACCCCATCTCGTCTCCGTCCTGTCGGCCATCACACCGACCACAGGATCCAGCAACGCGTTCCATATACGGGTAATAAAAAACATCGTCCCCGCAAGGGAGGCCTCCAAACCAAACACATCGGTATAGAAAAACAGCAGGTAGACGGTAAACAGCTTCCAAAAGATAGAAGACGCCGCATCCCCCAGCCCGTATGCAATCTTTTCCCTCAAACTAACCATGCCCATTCATTTGCCTGCAAAGTAAAGAAGATATAGGGACAAAAAAAAACAACTCCGCCACGTAAGCGTCATAACGCTTTTCGTGAGGAGTTGTCCCTTTAGCTAATCTTTGGTAACTACTTATTTGTGCGTTTTGTTACGATATAGCCGCGAGTTGCTTTACCTGTCATCTGGAAACTGGCCCAATGCCAGTCGCCGTCGACCTTGTCTATGCGGAGATCAGTGACCGCCTGTGCTGTGGAGGTATCCACCTGCCCCCTTTTTATCCAATACAGGATACCGTCCTGCTTACTGCCGACGGAAAGATCCCCGGCGAACTCGACGCAATACCCCGTAGCGACGATCGAGGTAGAGGTCTTGGCCGACAATTGGCTGCGCCTCAGCTCCGGCGAGTAAACGGCCGTCCCGATTCCTCCCGCCTGCTGGAAAGGAGCGTCGTCGGGGACGAAGGCGCGGTAGAGGTTCAGGTTGTCGAGGTAGTTGTTGTCGACGAACATCACCCTAAGGGTAGCGGTAATATTGTCTGCATCTTTGACGGTGAACGTCGCATTGGCCTTGCCGAATCGCTTCCCTTTGACGGTGACCGTCGTCCCCGTAACGACACACTCCAGGTAGGAGCTCGAACTGACCGAGGCCGTATATCCGCCGTTGCCGTCAAGGATCCCGATCTCAAAGGGGACGCCTGTTTCCAGCATGTAGATATCTTCCGTACGGTCAAGCAGCAACGGGTTGGATACGTTCGCCGTAAAGGTCACGCTCTTCTTCAATTGGTCGGTGACGGTGAATGTCGCCGTCCCCCGCTTCACGCCGGATATGGTGATCTTCCCCTCTTCGTCGACGGCGGCAACGGCGACCGAGTTGTCCGACGAAGCGACGGTATACCCCCCGTTACCCGTATACACCGCCAACGAGTCCGATTGGCCGGTGAAAAGGTTGATGGATTCCTGGCTGAGCAGCAATTCCTCCAGCCGTTTGACGACGACCTTGGCGGAAGCCGACTTCTTTACCCAGTCGGTAATGGCGATGTCCGCCTTACCGGATTGCAGCCCGGTAACGATCAGGGAATCGCCCCTCGCCTCGACGGTCGCCACGTTTTCGTTGGAGGTCGTCACTTTATAGTTGCCGTTCCCTTTGGTGATCAGGATAACGCCCTCGCCACCCTTGTCCAGGTCGATGACCAGTTCTTCCTTGTCCAGCGCCAGGTCGCTGTATGCCGGGTCGTCCGCATTGTCGCCGCAACCGGCCAGCAGACCGGACGCAACGGCCAAAAGCCCTGCCAGATATAGTCTATTCTTTTTCATTATGCTTTCTTTTTAGTTGTCTTTCTTAATCTTTCCGGTGATGGTGACTACGCTGTATTTGGGCACCGTAACCGAACGTACGCCGGTCAATGACGGGTTCAGCTTTTTGCGCAGCCATTTCACATTCTCGTCCGACGTATAGGCGATCATGTTTTGGAATGCCTGCCCGTCTACCTCCAGCAGTGTGGAAAAGGATTCCGTCTTGGAGCTGTTGACCAATACGATCGTATACATATCGTCCTTTACGTAAGCCGACATCTGAAGCGCCGCCGGGAAGGTATCCCTTTCGGACGGTACGGCCTCGATATCCACGCGGCGGCTGCCTTGGGGGATATAGCGGCTGAAATGGCCGAGCGTATAATAGCGGTTGACCTTATAGTACCCTGTCCCCGGAAAGACGTCCGGATCGTATTGCAGCAGGTTTTCGCCCGTCGAGGAACAATGCCGGCCGGCTGCCCACCAAAGAAAGGCGTTCGTATTGGCGGCGGTGAAGTATGTGTTGATGGTTTTCGCCCACCGCATGGCGTCGTCCCAGCTCTCGTCGCGTTTCCTGTCGTCGCTCACTTCGGTTTGCCATACCTGGATGCCTTGCTCTTCATACCTGTCGTAAGGCACGATGTTTTCGTCGGTGGTACTGTAGCCATGGCCTGCGGCAATGATGTTGTCTTTCAGGATATCCGGCTGTTTGTCCAGTATGCCGTTGAGATAGGTACGCCCGAAGCTCCACCACGGGTACTCCCCAAGGATAATCTTCACATCCTGGAATCCGGCTTTGTCCATCGCCGGGCGCAGAAACTCATGGACGAACTGGCCGAGCTGGGCGTCCGACCATTTGCAGCCTCCCCACCCGGTGCCTCCGGTAAGGGGTTCGTTCGTCGGCGAAACGGCATACATGCTGAAGTCGATCTTTCCCGTATAGGCCTTGATGAAGTCCACCATATAATCGGCAAATTCCTGAAACTTGGCGGAATTTACCGAAGAGCCTGATTTAAACTGCGTCGGCGGGCTCCATGCGGAGTAGATAAAACGGACATCCTTGTATTTCTTCGCCATGTATTCCGTCAGCCACATTTGCGCCAACTGGTTCGTCATCGCGCCCTGGTTGTCGGTTTTCCAGCTGTTGAGCAACGGAGGATAGTCGGGGGGGACGTTGTATTCCCTGTCCATACCGAAATCAATCTGCTTCGTATCCGTATTTTCAAAGTGTTCGTAGATGGCTCCGCGGCAGATGTTCAGGCGAAGCCCGTTCTCCCCGAAAAGGTCGTTCAATATCGTTTCGCGTTGCAGGTGCAGGTAGGTCACATTCGCCCATCCGGCAAAGTTACAGCCGAAGCCGTCAATGGCCTGGTGTTCGTGCCCGGCGCCGGTTTGGAGTTTAATCACCGCGGTTGTCGCCGGTTCGGGCGAAAAACCGTCATCTTCATCCGACCCTTCCACCGGATCGGGGATGTTGACGTCGTCGTGGCTCAGGCTGCCGTCACTACACGAGCAGACCATGAACAGACAACATAATAGCGCTAACGCTGACAAATAGGAGTATTTCATATTGCTATTTTTTACTGATTGGTTTTTGACTCATTTATTGCCACAAGGGGTTCTGTTTCATACCGCTATTGGCGTTCAATTCACTCAACGGAATCGGGTAATAGCGGTGTTTCTCCTGGAAATTCCCCGCTCCCTGTTTCTCGTTGGCCCTGAAAATCTGCTGTATCTCAGCCGTCGTATACCACCGCTTCAAGTCGTCAAAACGGTGCCCTTCGCCAAAAAATTCGAGCAGGTTCTGGCGCTGGATCTCATCCATGAGCTGATCCTGCGTAAAGGTTTTCTCCTCCAGCCCCGCCCGTTGGCGGATGCGCTTCAATGCCTCGTTCGCCCCTTGCACATCATTCGTCTTTGCGCAGGCTTCGGCATAGAGCAACAGGACTTCGGCAAAGCGCAAAACGCGCACATTGTTCGATTTGCCCTCCTTGTTACTCATCAGGTCTGCATTTCTTTCGTTGACATAATAGGCCGTATATTTCTTCAACAGGAACTTGCCGGGGATACCGTTGACGCTATAGGTCGGTACGCCGCCCGACATCTTCGGGGCATTACCGTCCCACAGGTCGTCCATAGAGAGGTTTCCGCCATACCATTTTTCGTTGGGTACCACATCCCCGTAGGTCTGCGGATCGAAGAACAGGCTGGCGTACATACGCTTGTCGAACTTCGTATCGGCGCCCTGAGGCCTCAGTTCTTTCACGAACTGCCCCACCAGGTAGGCCGACGGCATCAGCTTCGACCATCCTCCCGAAGTCACCGAACCGATAAACTGCGGGATCGTGCTGCCCAGGTTTATGCCATCTTCGTTGCCCCAGGTATCCCGTCCATCCTGGCTGTACTGCAATTCAAAAAGCGATTCCGCGTTGTTCTCCATCTTCGTCGTGAAGTTAGCGGCATAGTCTTCGACCAATTCATACGTATACGGTGCGGCAAGCAACAGTTGCAACTGCTCTTTCGCCTCCTTGTATTTGTGCTGTGCCGCGTAGGTTTTCCCCAGCATGGCGATCGCCGCGCCTTTTTCGATGCGCCCTTTCTCGCTTGCCGGGCGGGTGACGGGCAGATGGCCGGCGATGGCCGCTTTCAGATCCTCTTCTACCTGCTTCCAGAGTTGCTCTTCCGTAGCGGCTTCCTTATTCGGCGTGTCTTCGTTGGAGGGAATCAACCGCAAAGGGACTTTGCCGTAGTTGGTCGTCAACAGGTAATATTGGAAAGCGCGAAGCGTCAATGCTTCACTTTTGATCATGGAACGGTCTTCGTCGCTGATGCCGGATGCCGGAATCTTGTCGATATTCGCCAAAAGGACGTTGGCGCGCTGGATACCGGTGAAGAGGTAGCTAAACGGATCCTGGCCGGTAGATGGCGAGTTCTGGAATGTGGCGATGTTCCACATGGCGATCTCTTCCCCGACGACAGTGAAGATATCGTCCCCACGGCTGTTCAGGTTCAGCCATCCGTTGAATGCGCCGTAGTAACCGTCCATCTGGAATTTGATGGGCGAGTAGACGGCCGACAAAGCCGTCTCCGCATCGGCTTTGTTTTTCCAGAAATCCTTTTCAGTAAAGTGATTCTTGTCCTTTGTATCCAGAAAAGAGTCGCTACAGGAAAGAAGCGTTCCGGACAGGGCAAGCATCAGATATAGAGATGTCAACCAATTTCTTTTCATATTGTCATTCTTTGAAGATTATAAATTAACTTGTATACCGAACGAGATCGTTCTGGGCAACGGGTAGCGTCCCTGATCAATGCCTCTGGAGAATACGTTGTAGCTCATACCCGACAGGCCGACGCCGCTTTCACCCAGGTCGGGCGAATAACCGGAATACCGGGTCAGCGTAAAGAGGTTCTCCATGGATGTGTAGATCCTGACCTTTTCCAGCTTCACGGTTTTCAGCCATTTTGCCGGCAGGCTATAGCCGATGTCCAGCGTTTTCAGGCGCAGGTAGGATCCATCTTCCAGCCACCGGTCGGAATAGGCCCATTTGTTGTCGGCGCCATCCGTTTTCGAGAAACGCGGCACGTCGGTGTCCTGATGGTCGGGGCGCCACGAATCAGCCAGTTTGGTGCTGTAGTTGCCGCTGTAATTGCCGGATTCCAGGATATAACGCGGATAGTTATAGATCTTGTTTCCGCTCATCCCGTCGAAGAAGAGGTTGAAGTCAATCCCTTTCCAGTCTCCGCCCAGCCGGAGGCCGAACGTAAAGTCGGGGAACGGGCTGCCCACGCTGTGCTGGTCGTCCGTATTGATCGCGCCGTCTCCGTTCCAGTCTTTATAACGGATATCCCCGATCTGTGCGCCGGGTTGGATAAGCTTCCCATTCTTGTCCCTGTATTTCTCGATCTCTTCCTGGCTACGGAAAAGCCCGTCCGTTTCGATCAGGTTGAAATAGGCGATGGGATACCCTTGGCGGAACATGTTGATCCCTTGTCCGCCGGCCGCATGCGCATTGTACCCGGAAACGACCATCTGGTTGCCGCCAAGCGTGATTTTTGTTACCTTGTTCTTTTCTGTGGCAACATTCGCTCCGATATAATAGTTGAACTCTTTGGATAGCTTTCCGCGATGATTGACCGCCAGCTCAAACCCGGCATTGCGTACCTGTCCGGCATTTTTGATCGAGAAGCCGCCGATACCCTCCGAATTGGCCAACGGTACGGGAAGCAACACATCGTCTGTGTTTTTCATGTACACATCGGCGGTAAGGGTAAGCCCCCCGTTCCAGAAGCCGATATCCAAGCCGGCATTGTATGTTTTGGTGCTTTCCCAGGTCAGGTTGGCCGGGGAAACGGCGTTGACGTATGGCAGTTGCCCGAACCAGATATTACCGCCTTGCAGGTAGTTCATGCCGCCCGATACGACGCTTAACGTCGGATAGAAGTCGTTGATCTCCTGATTGCCCAGCTTCCCGTAGCTCAAACGCAACTTCAACTGGTCGAACACCTGCTGCAAACTGCTGAAAAAGCGCTCCTGGTGGATGTTCCAGCCAAAGGAGACGGAAGGGAACAGGCCGTACTGGTGTCCGCTTTTGAAACGGGACGACCCGTCGCGGCGGATAGATGCCGAGAGCAGGTAACGGTTATCGTAGGAGTACATCACCCTCCCGAACTGCGAAACCAGCGCCAGGTCATAGACGGCGCTCGACGCTTTCATGGTGGTCACATTGCCCGTCATGGTATAGATGAATGGCGACAGGTCTTGGTTTGACCCGCTCATATCCCAATACCGGTCTTTCTGTGCGGAATATCCGGCCAGCAAAGAGAGGCTGTGCTTCCCGAACGTACGGTCGTAATTGAGCGTATTCTCCAGTACCCACGACTGGAAAGTAGAAGAGGACTCCTCCAGGTCAGGTTTTTCATTCTTACCATACGTCCCCAGGTCGTAGGCGTCGGTATAGAACCGCCCCGTGCCATGATCCCGCCGGATACCCACATTGAATTTATAGGCCAGCCCCTTCAGGATCTCCGCCTGCACGTAGGCATTGAGGAAAATCTTCGTGCTTTCGTCTTTCCTGTCAAACAGGATGGTTTCAGCCAGGGGGTTGGGCGAATTGATATTGTTTGACGTTCCCCAGCCGGTCGGGTTGGTCTCGTCATAGACCGGTATCACCGTCGGGAACTGCAAAAAGTTATAGATACTGTTTTCATAGATCCAGCCATGCCCTTTCGACAGCTTCAGGATCATCGACTCCCCGACGGTCAGCCGGTTGTTGAAGAAAGAATAGTCGCTCTTCAGGCGGATATTGTACGACTCATGGCCGGTATTGCGTATGATACCATCTTTGTTCAGGTAGCCTACCGATACGCTGTTTGTACCGGTCTTCGACCCGCCGCTCAGGTTGGCATTGACTTTGTAGGTCATCGCCGTACGCAGCATCACATCCTGCCAGTCCGTCCCTTTTCCCATAAACTCGACCGCGCCGGGCTCACTGCCGTACCCGTCTGCCGGCAGATTGTAATAACGGGCAAAACGGCTGTATTCATTCCCGTTGAACACATTCAACTTTTTTGGCGTCGAGCTGAATCCCGTAAACACATTCATGCTCAGTTGGGAGGGAGTCTCTTTCCGTCCCGTTTTGGTGGTAATGATCACGACGCCGCCGGCGGAACGCGAACCATAAATCGCTGCCGCCGCCGCATCTTTCAACACCTCGATAGAGGCGATGTCGTTCGGGTCGACCAGGCCTATCTCTCCAAAAGCGCCGTCTATAATGTAGAGCGGGTTATTGTTTGATAAAGAGCTGATCCCCCGGATGTTGATCGTCATACTGCCGTTCGGGTCGCCGCTTGACGTGGCCACCGAAACGCCCGGTATCTTCCCTTGCAAAGCCGTTCCCACATTCGTGGCGACCTCTCCGTTCAGCTCCTTGCCCGTAATCGAACTCACCGCCCCGGACAAGTGGCTTTTCTTCACCGTCCCGTACCCGATGACCACCACCTGGTCGAGCATCACATTGTCTTCTTCCATAACGATATGCATCGGAATCCCCGGTGTAGCTTCCCGCTCCACACGCTTCATTCCCAGAAGCGAAAAGACAAGGACATCTCCCTTGTCAACCCCGATGGCGTACTTCCCGTCAAAATCCGTAATGACGCCAACCGTTTTACCTTTAATCTGAACCGCAACCCCCGATAAGGGCTCGTGTGTAGAACCATCCGTCACCGTCCCCGATACATCCACATTCTGGGCGAACAGGGGAAGCAGCGCCTGGCAAAATAAAAACATGACTAAATCAAAAAGCCTTCTTCTCATAGAATATATATTTAGATTCGTACATAATTAACAATACCTATTTAGTAAATTTTAAAACAACCGCAAAGCTATGGCGAAATAGCTATGCAAACAAATAGTATCTTAACGCATGATAATACTATCTTTGCTATTCAGATCAAAATACGTTTATAGGCGTAGTTTTCCCGGAATGTTTTGGGTGTACATTTCTTCTTTTTCAGGAAAAGCCTGTTGAAGTTGGAGAGGTTATTGAAGCCACATTCATAGCAGATTTCGGATATGTTCCGCGTCGTGCTGATCAGCAATCCGGCAGCATGGCCGAGCCGGATATCATTCAGCATGTCGACGAAACTCTTTCCCGTACTTTTCTTTATAAAGCGGCAGAACGCCACTTCCGTCATGCCGGTCATGCCGGCGACGTCGGCCAGCCGGATATCCCCGCGGGAGTAATTTTCTTCTATATAGGCGTATACCTTCTCTATCCGCCGGCTTTCAATGGGGCAGGTCAGCCCGTTCATGCTGCTGCTGGACAGAATCCGGTAGTCCGGGTCTAAAGAGAGGTCGTGCAGGATATGGATCAGCTCCAGCACGGAGGAGATCTCCTGGCTATTCTCGCTCAAGCGCTCCAGGCGGGGCTTCACTTTCCTGATCATACTTTCGGAAAAGGTGACCCCTCTTTGCGCGTTCCGCAACAGCTTTTCTGTCGATTTGAACGCATTTTTGCTCAATAAACTTTCGCTTAACAGGTTGGGATGGAACTGAAAGGTGATCTCCCTGATCTCTTCCGATTGGCATTGGTGGTCGACCCAGGCATGTTCAAGTTCGGCTCCCGTGATCAGCGTCAGGTCCAGGTCGCCGATCGTTTCCACGCTGTCGCCGACGATACGCTGCACGCCTTTTGCGTTTTCCACAAAGTTCAATTCATATTCCGTATGGATATGCACAGGGAAAGTAAACCGTTTCTTTACCCTCGAAAAAACCATAAAGCAATCTGCATCTGTCAAAGGAGTAATTTCTCTCATAATATTTTACCTAAAAATGTGACGAGTCAGGCTTGGGGTTAGACGGGCTATTTCATCATAGCCTCCCTGTCGATTGGAGTGAAGAGGCGCGATACGCAGGGTATCTTTCCGAACGCGTGGCGTATCGCGCCTCTTTAATCTCTTTTCGGTTTTTATTTCTTCTCTGCTATCGCTTTTTTGTTGATCTTCCTTTTCTGGATTTCGTAGGCGATAGGCGTGGCGACAAAGAGCGTCGCATAAGTACCGACCACAATACCCAACAGGATGGCGAACGTAAAGCTGCGGATCGTACTGCCACCTAAAATAAAGATACACAGCACGACGACCAACGTCGTCAATGACGTATTGAATGTACGTGATAACGTAGAATTTAACGCATCGTTGATCACCTGGTAACGATCCCGTTTGGGATACAGCCCGATCGTCTCGCGGATACGGTCGAATACCACCACCGTATCGTTGATCGAGTACCCGATGATGGTCAGGATAGCCGCGATAAACGTCTGGTCGATCTCCATCGAGAACGGCAGGATTTTCCAAAGCAACGAGTAGAAGGCGATGATGCATAACGTCGTGACGAAAACGGAAAGAAGCGTACCCGCAGAGAATGCGATATCCCTGAAACGTACCAGGATATAGACCGCCATACAGATCATGGCGAAGATGACCGCCAGGATAGCGCTGTTCTTAATATCGTCCGCCATACTCGGCCCCACTTTCTGGGAACTTTTGATAAACTGATCCGTAAAGCTGTCCAATGTCGTTCCGGCGGGAAGAAGCGTCTTCAGCCCCTCAAACAGTTTGGATTCAATCTCCTCGTCGACAGACGGATCCGAATCCGTTATCTTATAGTTCGTGGAGATACGTACCTGATCCTGCGAAGTGATGGTGATTACGCTGACCGCACCCTCCAACTGTTCGTCCAACAGGTCGCGGACTTCAGCCGTGTTGACCTCCTGCTGGAAACGGACGATATAATTGCGTCCGCCCGTAAAGTCGATCCCGTTATTCAACCCCACCGTCGACAACGACAGGGCGCCGATCACGATGATGGCTAAAGGGATGAGATACCCCACTTTACGCATACCGAGGAAATTCACTTTCGGGTTCGTCAACAGGTCTTTGCTGATCGAGGTGGTAAAGGTGACATGTTTCAGTTTGTCTTTGGCCAGCAACGCTTCGTAAACGATACGGGTCAGGAAGACAGCCGTCAGGAACGAAGCGACCAACCCGATGATCATCGTCGTGGCAAAACCGCGGATAGGGCCGGTGCCGAAATAGAATAAAACAACGCCGGTGATAATGGAGGTCAGGTTCGAGTCGAAGATGGCCGAAAAAGCGTTACTGTACCCATCGGCAATCGCTTTGGCTAATCCTTTACCTGCACGAAGTTCCTCTTTCGTACGCTCATAGATCAACACGTTCGCATCCACCGCCATACCCAGCGTCAGCACCATACCGGCAATACCGGGCAGGGTCAACACCGCCTGGAAAGAGGCGAGTACGCCCATGATGAAAAAGATATTCATAATCAGTGCGCAGTTGGCGATCAAACCGGGGATCAACCCGTATGCGACGCACATGTAAATCATCAACAAAACCAGGGCCAGGATAAACGAGATAACGCCGGCGTTGATCGCCTCCTGCCCCAACGAGGGGCCGACGACATCTTCCTGTACGATATTGATCGAAGCGGCCATCTTGCCCGACTTCAACACGTTGGCCAAGTCCTTGGCCTCTTCCGGCGTAAACGACCCCGTAATCTGGGAACGCCCTCCCGTAATCTCGTCATTGACGCGGGGAGCGGAGTAGACCATGTCGTCCAGGATAATGGCGACCGACTTTCCGATGTTCTCTTTTGTCAGGCGCGCCCATGCTTTCGCACCCTCGGCGTTCATCGTCATGCTGACCTGCTGCTCCGAGCGGCCGGGCGTTTGTGAGAAGTCGGCCGTAGCGTCGGTGACCACATCGCCACCCAAGGCAGGGGTTCCATCACGGTTTGTCACCTTGATGGCATATAACTGGAAAAACTGTTCCTTTTCGTCAATCGCCTTAACGCCCCATTTCAGGGAGAGGTTGCGGGGCAACAGTTCTTTCACCTGCTTCATATTCAGGTACTCGTCAATCTTCACGATATCTTTCACATTGGCGACGCCGACGATAGCGCCCGGAGCGATCTGCCCATTGTACTGGCTGACCTGCAACAGGGCGAACAGGGGATGTTGTTTGGCGAACTCCTCAAAAGAGGGGCCTGCCTGTTTATCAATGGATTCCGAACCGATCTGCGCCAACAGGGAGTCGGCATCGTTCGTAGCCGCCACTTCCGCAGCCTCAGCCGGTTTTTCCGCCGCCGCTTCGCCTGCGCCGTCGGGTTGTTCCTCTACGGCCGGGGCGAGAAGCGTAGCCAGCAGGTTATCCGCGCCGACGAGCTGCTGATAAATCTCGGACAACTCATACGTTTCCCAAAATTCAAGGTTCGCACTGCCCTGAAGCAGCTTACGGACACGTTCCGGCTCTTTCACCCCGGGAAGTTCGACCAGTATACGTCCGGCCGTTTCCAGCCGCTGGATGTTGGGGGAGACGACGCCAAAACGGTCTATACGCGTGCGCAAGACATTAAAAGAGTTGTCGATGGCGCTCTTCAGCTCGTCTTTCAGGACGGCAACCACCTGGGCATCCGTAAACTGGGGGGTGATTTTCTCTTTTAATTCAAATGTGCTGAAAATGGCGGACAGGCGGGCGCCGTCGTCCAGCTTCTTATACTCTTCGGCAAACAGGTCGATAAAATCCCGCTGGCTGGTCGCCTGACGGGTATAAGCCAACTCCAATGCCTTATTGAAGTTTTCGTCCTGGTTATTGTTTGAAAGCGAACGGATCACATCGGCCACGTTCAATTCAAGAACAACGTTCATACCACCCTTTAGGTCAAGGCCTAAAGTCACTTCCATTTCACGGCATTGTTTAAGAGTGTACCCCAGCCATACTTTCTGGGTAGACAGCGAATCCAGATAGGCGCTCTCTTTCACAGCATCTCCTGCGGCGTACTTGGCGGCTTGCCTGTTGTAATGTCCGGTAACAAAAGAGAAGGACAAATAGAACAGGCAAACAAGCGTAAGCAGTACCGCGAAGATCTTTACAAATCCTTTGTTTTGCATTTGAATCCTATATTTATAATTTAATTTGTTTTCACAGGGTGCAAATATAGACTTTTTTTCTTTTCAAAAGCGTAAATGCACGAAGAAACTAATGAAATTTCACGATTTAGTCGCTCACACTGTCCCAACGCCCCTCTCTTTCCGAAATATCCCCCTGAAAACAAACCGTTTGTCTTCAATAGTAGAGGGCGGCAAAATAAAAACGGATCACCCTACACTTGAAAATACAATTTGTCAGCAAAAACGCCTGCACTGGAATTTTCAGGATGAGCGATGGTCAAAATAATCAAAATGTCAGAATCAGAATTTTCAGGATTGATATTTCGGTGACACCCAGTGTAATAAAGTAACGCACGGGGTACAAAAAGTGGTGTTCGTCATTAGAAACGCCGTAGGTGTTCAACCCACTGCGGGGTTGGGGATGTGCCATAATGCCGGTTTTCTATTGATAGGCAAGTCCTACGGGCTTATCTATGGATAGCACAATCGCCGTCATTTCCCTTTTTGATAAACTTGTTTATTGGGCACTCGCAATAACACCACCTTTTTCAGGCGATTATGATTCGTCGTCATTATAAGCGAAGGTAATGAGGTTATGAAGACGGGATACAACATGCTGCTATTGAGGTTTTTCGTTTATTGAATTAGGTGAAAATGAGGTTTATTAATGCCCGTCAAAGGCGAATCCGCGTATGCGACCAAATGCATTACCACACTCTCTTGCCTCCGATCGCAGGCAAACCTGTTTTTACTGTGCCCAACTTCCGAATACGACAGGCGCATACCCGAAGAGAAAAGTTAAACAAATATTTAACATTATTTATATGGTTTGGCGCAAAAAAAGAATCGAAAAGACATGGTTTGTCATAGTTTATCTATATTTTTACATCCAAAATAAAGTCAAAAGTTATGTCAAAAGTATTTAAGCTAACCCCTAAGCGCATAAAAAGGACAAACGGAACGGTACTAACGCCCGATATGACGATAACCGTAACAACCATGCAGCACACCAGCGACCCTTTCTACAACGGCGCAAAGGAAATCAAAGAAATGTACATGCGAATATATTCCTTTGACTATCAAAAAGCATGTTGTAACAAGAATGATTTTGAGTTTAGAAAATTGGATTAAAAACATATTATCATGAAAAAGAACAAAGTTTTATTGCTTACTGTTGCAATCGTAGTGGTTCTCGTTTGTATTATTTTATTTTTAATTTCTGTAAGGCAATTTCCCAATGGGCTTATGAGTACTGGCATGACAGCAATTATTAGTGCGGTACTTGGTGTTCTGCTGACGGTTTCCGTAACGCAGATTTTACTTGGACAGCAATCCAAGACAGAAGAAGAAAAGGACAAAAACATAAAAGTATTTGAGAAAAAGCAAGAGATTTACCATCAATTTCTGGAAAAATTCAAAGAAATAATTCAAGATGGAGAAATAAAAATTGCGGAGGTAAAAGAAGATGGTACGAT
>JAISRY010000059.1 GCA_031273385.1 Tannerellaceae bacterium
TGTTTGTGAGATTGTGTCAATGGGGGGGGGTGTGGGTGCCGTTTTTGTCTTTTTTTTAGTTGTGGGGGATGGGGGGCGGGTGGAGGGGGTGGGGCAAAAAAATGGGTGGGGGAGGAGGATTCTTTATAAAATAGTGGTATCTTTGTGACTTATCAACAATTTAATGTGTAGTTTTGTGCCTGAATTATTTAATTAGATATGGGAAAGATTATTGCTGTAGCAAATCAAAAAGGCGGCGTAGGGAAGACGACAACCACGATAAATCTGGCTGCCTCGCTGGCGGTACTCGAAAAAAAGATACTTGTGGTGGATGCCGATCCACAGGCCAATGCCTCGTCGGGGTTGGGCGTTGACATCCGTAATGTCAAGATCTCCATTTATGAGTGCCTGATCGACGGCCATGATGCCAGGGAGGCGGTCGTGCCTACGGAAGTGGAAAGGCTGGATGTCGTTCCATCGCATATTGATCTTGTCGGCGCGGAGATAGAGATGCTGAATATGGAACACCGGGAGCAGATACTCAAGCGGGTATTGGTTCCCTTGAAAGAGCTGTATGATTTTATCCTGATTGATTGCTCCCCCTCCCTGGGGTTGATTACGGTGAATGCGCTTACGGCGGCCGATTCGGTGATGATTCCGGTTCAGTGTGAGTATTTTGCGCTGGAGGGGATCAGTAAGTTGTTGAATACGATTAAGATTATCAAGTCGAGGCTGAATCCGGCGTTGGAGATCGAGGGCTTCCTGCTTACGATGTACGATTCGCGCCTCCGGTTGGCCAATCAGATCTATGAAGAGGTGAAGCGCCCGTTCCGCGACCTGGTCTTTACGACGGTGATCCAGCGGAACATCAAGCTGAGCGAGGCTTCCAGTTATGGGAAACCGGTGTTGCTCTACGATGCGGAGTCGAAAGGGGCGCTCAATCATATACAATTAGCGAAAGAGATTATAGATAAAAACAGATAAGCTGTCAAACGGGAAAATTATGGGAATAGGTAAAAGATCGGTATTGGGGCGCGGGTTGGAGGCATTGATTACAATGGACGACCTTTCGACGGGCGGCTCTTCGTCTATCAGTGAAATAGCGTTAAGTAAAATCCAGCCGAACCCGGAACAGCCCCGTTCCGTTTTCGAGGAGGAGGCATTGGACGAACTGGCCACCTCTATCCGCGCGTTGGGGATCATCCAGCCGATTACGCTGAAAGAGATTGGGCGCGACAGGTATATGATCATCTCCGGCGAACGCAGGTATCGCGCCTCGCTGAAAGCCGGCCTGGATCGCATCCCTGCCTATATCAAGACGGCGGCGGACGATAATGTGGTCGAAATGGCGCTGATCGAGAATATCCAGCGGGAAGACCTCAACTCGATTGAAATCGCGTTGGCCTACCAGAAGTTGATCGACAGCTACGGCTTGACGCAGGAGAAGCTGAGCGAGCGGGTAGGGAAGAAGCGGACGACGATCGCCAACTACCTCCGCCTCCTGAAGTTGCCTGCCGATATACAGGTCGGGCTGAAAGACAAGAAGATCGACATGGGCCATGCCAGGGCGTTGATTCCGGTGGAAGACCCGGAGGTGCAGTTGGCCCTATACGAGCAGATCCTGGAGGAGGGGCTTTCGGTCAGGGTGGTGGAAGACCTCGTGCGCGGGATCGTGGCGGGCGGGGAGCTTGCCGGAAAGGGAGAGGGCGAGGCGAAAGTCCGCAAGCCGTTGCTTCCTGAGGAATATACCCTGTTGAAAGACCATTTGTCGCTCTTTTTCAACGCCAAAGTGCAGTTGACCTGTAACGATAAGGGGAAAGGGAAGATCAGTATACCGTTCGCTTCGGAAGAGGAGTTGGAGCGGTTGATCGGCCTGTTTGATCAATTAAAATAAGACGCAAACAAAGGATTGTGCGTACAAAAATAGAGATATGTCGTGTTTTGCTATTGCCGGTTTGGTTGTGCTGTTTCTCCTTTACCGTACAGGCGCAGGAGCCTGCCGGAGAGGTGACGGCCGATTCGCTTGTCGTGGCGATGGAGCCTGATTCGACGGTGCGGGCGGTATTGGCGGCGGCTGATTCGGCCTATGTCCCGCCGGTCGCGAAGATGGAGAAAGCGGCGTTTACGCCCAATTCGACAAAGGCGATCCTCTTTTCGCTCATCCCGGGGATGGGGCAGATCTATAACCGGAAATATTGGAAGCTGCCGATTGTCTATGGAGGGTTTATGGCGTTTATGTATGCCATAACGTGGAACAATAAGAATTATCAGGATTACGGGGATGCATATAAACAGATTATGGAAGATTCGCAGCAATATACCGCCGATACCGACCCGAACAAGTCTCCCGAGAAATACAACAACTGGGAGGGGCGTAACTGGGTGAACTTCACGCCGGCCAATTCGAGCGTGGAGAGCTATATTACGAATACGACGTTTCAGAACCAATTGAAAAGCGGAAAGGACAACTTCCGCCGCTTTAGGGATTTAAGTATCATCCTGGCGGTGGGCTTTTATGCCATCAGCGTGATTGACGCCTACGTCGACGCCGAGTTGTTTAATTTTGATATCACACCCGACCTGTCGATGAGGATTGAGCCGGCGCTTTCGCCGAGGACGCCTTTCAGTTCGCCGGCGGTCGGTGTGAATTGCAGTATAACATTCTAACAGACTAACTTATGAAGAGATATCTATTCAGCATACTTTGTTTGGCCGGCTTTTCCCTGCCGCTTTCGGCGCAGGTGGAGAGTGGGGATATGGAGACCGGGGATGATTCCGTTCTGGCAGGGGATACGCTCCTGGCGGATGTGGGGTTCATACCGGAAAGCCTCGACGCCAATGTGGATAGCCTGCTTCGTAGCTGGCATGCGCAGTATTTCACGAAAGCGGAGGAGTTCTGCCACGACGATGAGGCGAACGTCTATTTTACCGACGAAGTGATCCGCGAACGGCTGGACAAGCTGCCCCATATCATCCCGATGACCTATAACAAGATGGTGCGCGACTGTATCAACCTCTATACGGAACGCCGCCGCGGGCTGGTGCGGTATATGCTGGGTATGGCGGATTTCTATTTCCCCATCATGGAGCAGATATTGGCCGAACAGGATTTGCCCCTTGAGCTGAAGTACCTGGCCGTTGTCGAAAGTGCCCTGAACCCCATGGCGCTGTCGAAGTACGGGGCGAGCGGGCTTTGGCAATTTATGCTGCCCACCGGCAAGATTTACGGGCTGCAGATCAATAGCCTGATCGACGAAAGGCGCGACCCTGTGAAAGCCACGTATGCCGCCTGCCGCTATTTCAAGGATATGTATGCCGTTTATGGCGACTGGCACCTGGTACTGGCTTCCTACAACTGCGGCCCTGGGAATGTGAATAAGGCGATACGCCGTTCGGGGGGGAAGACCGATTTCTGGAAAATATTCCCCTACCTCCCCAGGGAGACCCGTTCGTATGTCCCCCTCTTTATCGCCGCCGCTTACATTATGAATCACTATTGCGACCATAACCTTTGCCCGGTGCAGACGCTTCTTCCGTTGGCCACCGATACGGTGATGATCAACAGGATGCTTCATTTGGAGCAGGTGTCCGACCTGTTGGAGATGGATATCGTCCAGTTGCGGGCGTTGAATCCGCAATACCTGCGGGATATCGTTCCCGGGCATGTGGCTCCGTCGGCGCTAAAACTGTCAGTCCAACAGACGTATGCTTTTGTCGACAAGGAAGATACCCTCTTTACCCACCGGATAGAGGAGCTCCTGGGTAATCGTCCGGCGTATGAAAAAGGCCAGCCGCAACCCCCGACGCGCGAACAGATCACCCACATTACCGCTTCGGGCGAGACCCTGTACACGATCGCCAACCGCTACGGCGTAACCGCCAAGGATATCCGTAAATGGAACGGCCTCGGTTCCAACCGTGTCGCCCGCGGCAAAAAGCTGCGTATCTATGTCGACAACGGCGGAGTGGCTTTTGCCTCTACGCCGGCGCCTCAGCCTGCCGCCTCCGCCCCGTCTTCATCTGCTGCCGTTTCATCATCTACGCCCCCTGCCTCCGCCGCCGTGCAGCCGAAAGGCGAAGCGACGACCTACAAGGTAAAATCAGGCGATTCCCTGTACTCTATTTCCAGGAAATACCCCGGCGTAACGATCGCCGACCTGCAAAAAGCGAATAACCTGACCAGCTCAAATATCCGCCCCGGGCAGGTATTGAAAATTCCTAAGGGGTGATTTTGTCGAGAAATCACCTGTTTGGATGCGATTATGTGATAAAAATCACATAATCGCAGGGAAATATTTGCGAGATGATACATTTCCTGTATGTAAAGAGAATAGCAGTTTCGTAAAAAACAGACTGGGTCAACGCAATAAAATGGCTCTCGTAGAGAGCTAACATAGCTAGGCAGTAGCCTTAGGCTACTGTATACGAATGGATGGCCACCCTCCTTGCCTCCATCGGAGGCAAACCTATCGACAGGTGATTCTTCTTGCCTCCATTACGCCGACATCGTAAAACCAGGTTTGCCTCCGATGGAGGCAAGAGGTAGGTGATCATCCATTCGTATACAGTAGCCTTAGGCTACTGCCTAGCTATGTTAGCTCTCTACGAGAGCCTCTCAATTCTCAACTATGACCGGGCGTTGCCCTCCGGCTTATAATGACGATGAATCATAATCGTGTGAAAATCAAGCTCTCTTAAAAAAACCCTTATTTTCAAAGGTTCCCTTATTAGCCATGATCGCCCGCCCTCTTTTTTCTTCCCTTATTTCCCTTATGGTTGGTGACACAAATAAGGGAAGAGGGAGGGGGGGGCATCTTGGCTACTAAGGGAGCCTCTGAATATAAGGGCTTTTAAGAAAATCAACGCAATCGCCGTCATTTTTCCTTTTTGATAAACGCAGTTTATTGGGTACTTATAATGACGACGAATTACAATCGTCTGAAAATCAAATAGTACCCGTCATTGCGAACGCAGTGAAGCAATCCAGAAGTGCGTCTGTGTGTCCCACCTCTGGATTGCTTCACTGCGTTCGCAATGACGGATACCACTTGATTATAATCGGCTGGAAATCACGCAATCGCCGTCATTTCCCTTTTTGATAAACCTGGTTTATTGGGTACTCGCAATGACGAATAGTATTATGCGGCACGAGTTACAAACCCGCGCGAGTGGAATCTTACTTAATTTGTGCGATGCCATCGCACAAATTAAGCTGGTCACATTGGGTCGAATTGTTAAAGCGATGAATAATGGTTTGCCTTGACCTGGTCTTCCCCGTTTTGGGAAGACGTTAATGCAATATCTGGTAGACCAGCATTTTGAGCAGTTCGGGGGAGGGGGTGGAGGGGTTCTCTACCCCTTTTGAACGGGCGTCGGTGGTGCGGATTTCGCTGATCAGGTTGAATACTTTCAGGGCGGAGTAGTTTCTTAGCCCCTGCATATACTCTTTTACGGCAAAAGTGTTTCTTAAACCCAGGGCGTTCATGATTCCGTTTTCCGACTTATCCTTTGAATAATGGCAAATGAGGAGGTTGGAAAAGTAGTTGAACAGGATAGAAAGGGTCATCTGGATGGGGTTATTCTTGGGGTCTTTTTCGAAATATTGGATGATCCGGTTTGCTTTCAGGATGTCTTTTACGGCAATAGCCCTTTGCAATTCAAAATTGTTATACTCCTTACTTATTCCGATATTTTGCTCTACCAATTCCGGCGTGATGCGTTTTTCGGCCTTGCCGGACAGTAAAATAGCGAGTTTATCCAGCTCCTTGTTCAAGCGGCTGAGGTCGTTGCCGAGAAAGTCTGCCAGCATTTGAGCCGCTTTCGGCTCTACGCCGATCGCGCGTTCCCTCAAAAGCGACGTAATAAAGGCTGGCATCCTATTCTCGTAAATCTTTTTCGATTCGAATAAAATACCGTTTTTCTCCGTGGCGACGGCTAATTTTTTCCTGCCATCTATCGTTTTATACTTATGATTGATCACCAGAACGGTGGATTTCAGCGGGTGATTGACATAATTGGCCAGCTGTTCGATATCGCGGATCGCCTGCGCCTCTTTGACGACAACCAACTGATATTCCGACATCATCGGGAAGCGTCGCGCGGCGTTAATCACCATGCCCACATTCACATCAGCCCCATACATAATGGTCTGGTTGAAGTCCCTGTCCGCCTCGTCCAGCACCTTTTCGATCAGCAGATCCGTTATTTTGTCGATAAAATAGGGCTCTTCACCCATCAAAACATAGACGGGAGCGAACTTCCCGGCAGTGATACTGCTGCATATCTCTTCAAACGTATACTCTTTTTTAGCCATTTTCTTTTCGGATTATCGCGGGGTTTACCAACTGAAACGGATATGACGGATTGTTTTCTTCCCGTCGATGATTTGTTGCAACGCGCCGATGCCCAGTAAAACGTGCTCCCCGACGAACTTCTGTGTCACGATCTGATCGCTTTCGTCTGTTTTGATGCCGTCTTCTTCCATTGGTTTGTCGGAGATCATCAACAGGGCGCCGGTGGGGATTTTGTTTGCAAAGCCGGCGGTCAGCAACGTCGCGGTTTCCATGTCTATGGCGGTAGCGTGCGTGCGGCGCAGATAGTCTTTGAACGTATCGTCAAACTCCCACACCCTGCGGTTTGTCGTATAAACGGTACCCGTCCAATAGTCGTGTCCATGATCCCGTATGGCCGACGAAATGGCGCGTAGCATGGAGAAAGCCGGCAGCGAGGGCACTTCCGGCGGCAAATATTCGTTGGATGTCCCCTCCCCCCGTATAGCGGCGATGGGCAGCACGAAGTCGCCGACGTTGTTGGCCTTTTTCAAACCTCCGCATTTGCCCAGAAACAATACGGCGCGGGGCTGTATGGCGGATAACAGATCCATAATGGTGGCGGCGTTTGCGCTTCCCATCCCGAAGTTGATGATCATCATATTCCCCGACGAGGCGTTCGGCATGGAGCTTTTCAGCCCTTTTATTTCCGCCTTTTGATAGCCGGCGAACAGTTCGACATATTTTGTAAAGTTGGTCAGCAGGATATACTCCGGAAACTCATCCAGCTTCCGGTCGGTATAGCGTGGCAGCCAATTTTCAACGATTTCTTGTTTTGTTTTCATAAATAATTACCTTTGCGGGTAGTAAAAAGATCAGCAAATATAAGAAATGCTCCCGTTAAACCTACCAACATTTGCCGCTAAAGTGACCGAAAAAAAAGGGCGGCGCATGATATATGATATCATACGCCGCAAATATGTGGCTTTGACCTCTGAAGAATGGGTTCGCCAGCATTTTATCCATTACCTGGTGGCAGAAAAGCGCTACCCGAAAGAATTGTTGGCCAATGAGGTCACAATCAGGCTGAACGGGACGGTAAAACGGTGCGATACCGTAGCCTATAACCGCTTCCTGACCCCTTATATGATCATCGAGTATAAATCCCCGTCCATCACCCTTACAATGGCTGTATTCGACCAGATCGCCCGTTATAACATGACGTTACAAGTCCGTTACCTGATCGTCAGCAACGGCATGCAGCACTTCTGTTGCGAAATGAACTACGACACACAGTCATACACTTTCCTGAAAGAAATACCGTTTTATAGTGAATAATTAATAGTGAACAGTGAATAGTGGCGTCATTGCGAACGCAGTGAAGCAATCCAGAAGTGCCAACATACACACCCCTGGATTGCTTCACTGCGTTTATAATGATGGGAATACGCACCCGTAAATACACAATTGTGTAGCCGGAGCCAGACAGTTGTGTAGCTCGGCCTACACAGTTGTGTAGCCGGAGCCAGACAA
>JAISRY010000029.1 GCA_031273385.1 Tannerellaceae bacterium
AGCGGAGAGGGGAAAGCCAGGGCGCGGGCAATGGCCGCCCGTTGCTGTTGGCCGTAACTGAGTTCGCCCGGGTAATGGCCTTTTAGCTCGCCAATCTCCATTCCGTCCAGCACCTCGCCGGCGATACGCGCCGTCTCCTCTGCGGCGTAAAAACGCGCCAACGGGAGCATGATATTCTCCCTTACCGTGAGGTGGGGCAATAGTTCCGGCTCCTGGAAAACAGCCGCTATGCCCCGGCTCCTGTCGACCTCTATCATGCCCCTGTCCGGTTTCAGCAGGCCGTTTATCAGGTTCAACAACGTTGTCTTTCCTGCTCCCGATGGGGCGGAGACGCCATAGATCACCCCCGGCTCAAAGGCCTGTGTAAAACCGGAAAACAGCGGCTTATCCCGATATGAAAAACACATACCGGAGATACGGACACCATGCGCAGGAGGCGTTTCCGTGCCCGGGGAGCGGAAAGAGAGGGGGAAGCGTACCCGTTCGAGTTTCCTTATGCCGCTGTCAAACAGGAAACCGGCAAGTATAGCAACGACCGTCCACGCCATCACTTCCGGCGCATCGATAAAGACCTGCGCCCGCTTCATCCCGCCGCCGATCCCCCACCGGCATTGCGCCAACACCTCGCCCATGATGACGGCACGCCAGCCAAAGCCCATGGCCGAAGCCAGCCCGCTGTACAGGAAAGGGTTCAGTTGGGGATAATAGACCTGCAGCAGCCTGTTCTTCCTCCCGATACGGAACAGCCCGGCCATCGCCGTATAGCCGGGGCGCAGGTGGGAAAAGCCTTTCGCCAGGTTCTCCGTCAGCAGCGGGAACATAACGAGGAAAGCGATAATCAACGGGATACTTTCGGTATGGAAAAACAGCAGCGCCAACAAGATAAACGAGATCACAGGGATCGAACGCATCACCGACAACAATGGCCTGAACAGGCCGTACAACCAGCCGCAACGGACAAACAGGAACGCCAGCCCCACAGCCGCCACGAGCGAAACGACAATCCCCGCCATCCCCCTGGCGACGGTAAACGCCACCGATTGGTAGAAAGAGGCCGTGAGGCAAAGCGAAACCACCGCCTTTAGCAATTGGAAAACGGAGGGGAACAGCGCCGGCCGTCCGACAGCCAAAGCCACCATTTCCCAGACGGCCAACAGGATGCAGGCGGGGATAAAGACCCTCCACGCCCTTTTCATCGCTCTCCGGTGATAAATTCCCTACCGGGAAGTTTCCCGCCTATGGCCTTTGGCTCGTAGGCTTCGATCAGGGTCAGGAAAGCGGTGATGCGCTCTTCCGATTCGATGGCCGGGGCGTAGCGGATTTTGCACCGCCCGATGCTTTCCGCCGTCAGCGCTCCGGCAGGAAAGAGGCCATGCCGTTCGAGGATACGGATCGCCGCCGCAGGGTTTTCCGACGCAAAGCGGCACGATGCGCCAAACAAGCTGTCCAGCTCCCCGCGGCAGTCCGCCAGGGAGGGGGCAAACAGGATAGCCGCCTGGGCAAACCCCTCCGGCGTATTCAGGTCTGCCGTCACACGCAACAGAGTGTCCCCACTTAGTCCCATGCTCAAAAAAGGCTCGCTGATCACCGCCCGCTTTATTTTCCCGCCAATGATCCCCTGCAGAACCTCCCCCGCCGTAGCGAACGAATAGTCCGGCACATAGTGTAGCCCTTTCTCTTTCAGGTAGTGGCGGGCAAGCACATCCGGCGTCGTACCCTGCCCGAAAACGAACAGCGAACGATCCGCCCCGTCGATATCCCCCCTCTCCACCACATATAGCGTACCCCATACCGGACAGCCCGCCAACACATACCCGATCCCCTTATTATACAGGTTGGCCGCGCTGATCATCGGCAGCACGGCGATATCCGCCTCCTGCCGCATCAACGCCGCCTGCATCAGTGCGGGGGAGTCGAGGATCCTGACCGCCGCCTCCCTGCCGCCGATCACCGGCGGATGTTCCAGCCATCCGGCAAAAGCGATCGCCGACGGCCCGCGCAGGATCAAGACCTGTATCTTCCCCCCATCTCCGCCCTTTCCCCCGCAGCCGCATAGCGGAAAAAGGAGGGCGAGCAGGCAAAGGAATCTGGCCGCGGCTACCATCCGAAGTAGTTCTTCGCGTTCGTATAGCTGATATCCCCGACCATTTTGCCGATAACCGGCAACTCCTGCAACGGCAACCTCCCGCTCTCCACGTCGCGCCCGATGATATTGCACAAAATACGGCGGAAATACTCATGCCGCGGATAGGAGAGGAAACTGCGCGAATCGGTCAGCATACCGATGAACCGGCTCAGCAAGCCCAAAGCCGACAGGGCGTTGATCTGCCGCTCTATGCCGTCCAGCTGGTCGAGAAACCACCAGCTTGCGCCATATTGCATCTTGCCGGGGACGGAGCCGTCGTTGAAATTATAGGCATTGACCACCATCGCCTCATTATCCTTGGGGTTCAGGTTATAGAGGATGGTTTTACACAGCAATCCGGCGCTCTCCAGGCGGTCGAAAAAGCGGTTCATCGGCGCCGCATAATTGGCGTCGTTGATGCCGTCGAATCCCGTATCGGCGCCGAGGCGTTTAAACATCCGCGAGTTGTTGTTGCGCAGCGCCCCGACGTGAAACTGCTGTACCCAATTGGAGCGGGCATCCATCGCCGCCAGCTCGTACAGCATAGCCGAACGGAACTTCAGCAGCTCTTCTGAATCGGGCATCCGGCCCTCCCGTACCTTCTGGAATATCCGCCCGATCTCCGCATCGGTATAGGGCTCGGCGTAGAACGTGTCCAGTCCGTGATCCGACACGCAACACCCCTCGGCGGCAAAGAAATCGTGCCGCCGCCGGAGGGCTTCCAACAGGTCGTCGAACGTCAGGACAGACAGCCCCGAAGCCTCTTCCAACCGGGTAATATAGGCTTTATAGGCCGCCGGGTCTTCGATCGCCATCGCCTTGTCCGGCCTCCACGTGGGGAGTACCCTGACCTCAAAGCCGCTCTCCCGTATCTGCCGGTGATGCTCCAGGCTATCCACCGGGTCGTCCGTCGTACAGACCACCTCCACATTCATCCGTTTCATAATAGACCGCACGCTGAACGCCGGCGTCTGTAGCTTGGCCGTACACGTGTCGTAGATATCCTTAGCCGTCGAAGGGTTCAGCGTCGTATCAATGCCGAATATCCGGCTCAGCTCGAGGTGAGTCCAATGATACAGCGGGTTACGCATGGTATAGGGCACCGTCTCCGCCCATTTAAGGAACTTCTCATACGCCGGCTTCTTGCCCGTAATATACTCTTCCGCTATGCCGTTGGCACGCATGGCGCGCCATTTATAGTGATCGCCGCCCAGCCAGATCTCCGTCAGGTCGGTAAACCGGTAGTCCTCGGCGATCAGTTCGGGGTTCAAATGGCAGTGGTAATCGATCACCGGCTTACCGGCGGCAAATGTATGATACAACCCGACAGCCGTAGTGGTATCGAGCAGGAAATCGGAATCCATAAACTTTTTCATGCTTTCCTGTATTTCCGGATGATACCTAACGCCTCCCGGCACAACCGCGTGATCGCCTGCCAGTCTCCACCGGCGACCGCTTCCGCCGGAAACAGCTTCGAGCCCATCCCCACACAGGTCACCCCCGCCTTAAACCAGGCCGAAAGATTCTCCTCCGTCGGCTCGACCGCACCGGTAGCCATGATCAGCGACCAGGGCATCGGCGCCTTTATATTGCTCACAAAAGAGGGCCCGCCCACGCTTCCGGCCGGGAATACCTTACACACGTCGCACCCCGCTTCCTGCGCAAAACCGATCTCCGACACCGAGCCGCACCCCGGTATATAGGGGATCAACCGGCGGTTGCATACTTTCGCCACGTCGGGGTTGAACAACGGCCCGACGACAAAGTTGGCGCCCAACTGCACATACAGCGCGGCCGTCCCCGCATCGACCACCGAGCCAATCCCCAGTATCATCCCCGGGCACTCCTTCGCCGCATACTTCACCAGCTCCGCAAACACCTCCTGCGCAAAATCCCCCCTGTTCGTAAACTCAAAGAGGCGCACGCCCCCCTCATAACACGCTTTTACCACCTGTTTCGCCACGTCGGCATCCTTGTGGTAATATACCGGCGCCATCCCCGTGTCGACCAGCGCCCCCAATACCTCTAACTTTCTGAATCCAGCCATATTATCCTTTTATTAAATGATTATCTACTGACCCTGCCCGAAGCGTCGCCACCCATCAGCTTCTCCACCTCGTCGACGGATACCTGGTTGTAATCGCCATACACCGTATGCTTCAGGCAGGAAGCGGCAACGGCAAAATCCAATGCCCACCGGTCGTCGCCCGGACGCGCCAGCAAGCCATACAAAAGGCCTCCCATAAACGAATCGCCGCCGCCCACGCGGTCGACGATATGGGTGATATCATACCGCTTGGATTGGTACAGTTTGCCGCCGGCATACAGCACGCCGCCCCACGTATTGTGGTTCGCGTTCACCGAACCGCGCAGGGTGATGATCACCTTTCCGGCACGTGGAAACCTTGCCATCAGCTGCCGGCATACCGATTCAAACGCCGCCGCATCGACCTCTCCGCCGGTATGCGCCACGTCAAACCCCTCCGGCTTGATGCCGAATATCTTCTCCGCATCCTCCTCGTTCCCGAGAATCACGTCGCAGCCGGCGACAAGCTCCGGCATAACGCTGGAGGCCGTCTTGCCATATTTCCATAAATTCTTGCGGTAATTCAAGTCGCAGGATACCGGGACATGCATCCTGTTTGCCGCCTCGATCGCTTCGAGGCACGCCAGGGCAGCGCCCTCCGATATGGCCGGCGTAATACCCGTCCAGTGAAACCACGAGGCATCCGCCAACACCTTTTCCCAATCCACCATCCCCGGCTTGATTTCGGCGACGGCGGAATGTGCCCGGTCATAGATCACCTTGCTGGCGCGCGACACCGCCCCCGTCTCCAGGAAATAGATCCCCATACGATCCCCGCCGTATACGATATGCGAAACGCCGACCCCATACCGGCGCAAATCCATCACACAGGCGCGGGCAATATCATTATCGGGCAGCCGGGTCACAAACTCCACCGGCACGCCATAATTGGCCAACGACACGGCAACATTAGCCTCTCCCCCACCAAACGTGGCGCTAAACGTATCACTCTGAACAAACCGGAGATACCCCGGGGCGGCCAACCTAAGCATAATTTCCCCGAACGTGACTACTTTTTTTTCCATAACAATTCTATTCATACATTAAATTGCCACAAAATTAGCCGATATCTTTGTCATAAACAAGTTTATCAAATTTGATTCATTTTTTTTTGCTCCTGAACAAAAATTCCCGTTCTTTTGTACTCTGTTTCAAGATGAACCGGGTTGTAATCTGTAATGAATATGCGTACACCATTTCTTCAATATTTATATCTGCAAAAGCCAATCACATTGGTCATCATCATTTGTGCCGTCTCCGTCTTGCCTTGGAGCGGTATCGAACAGGTCGCTACGGGGGGAAAGCCCTGCAATGCCGCCGTTGCCGCTTCGATGCTTGAAAGCGGTAACTGGGTCTTGCCGCCCGACGGCGGCTCGGGAGCGCCGGCCTATCATCCGCCGATGGCGCATTGGCTGATGGCGGCGTTCTCCTTTCACCAGGGATATGTGTCGGACTTGACATCCCGTCTTCCGTCGGCTTTTGCCTTTATCCTGCTGATCGGGTGTTCCCTTATGTTTTTCGGTGAGCGGATCAGGTTCCAGGAGGCGTTTATCAGCGCCTTGCTGCTGCTTACCTGTATGGAAACGCACCGCGCCGCGATGACGACGGAGGCGGATATGCTGTTCACCGCTTTTATGGCGTTGGCTTTATATAAGATGTATAGGTGGGAAAACAAGCTGGAGCTAAAAGGGTTGCCCGTCAGTATCCCTTTCCTGGCAGGATGTGCGATACTGACAAAGGGGCTGACAAGCCTGCTGCTTCCGCTATTCATTTTCGGCGCCTATCTGCTGATCCTGAACAAACACCGGTTGCCCACCATCCTGAAAGCCCTGCTATACGCAGGCGTCTCTTCGCTCTTCCTGCCTCTGATATGGTACGTGGCGGCATGGAAACAGGGGGGAGATGCGTTCCTGCAGGCCGTCTTCGCGGAAAACGTCCATCCGGCAAGCCCGGCGGATATGCTTTCGCTCATTACCGGGTTCATGCCGTGGACGCTTTTCTTTTTCTTCTCCCTCTTCGGGTTGAAGTCTTTCAAGCCTGCCCTCCCTGCCGGCCGTTTCCTGAAAGAGCTGTGGAGGCGCATACGCTCTATGGAGAAGATAAAGCTGTTCAGCCTGACCGCTCTGGCCTGTATCATCCTGTTCAGCTCCCTCTTTTCGGACGGGCAAAGCGTATATGCCCTGACGGCCTATCCGTTCATCACCCTCTTCCTGGCGCAATATGCGCTTTACCTGACGGAGTACCGGACGACGGTGGTACGCGCCTTTGCCGTCGCGTTGCTGCTGGGCATCGCCGCCCTCCTCATCGCCTCCGGCTTGGCGGCGACCCGTATGATCAGCTTTCCGGAGGTGGCGCCTGTCCTGACGGGCATCGGTTCGATCTTTTGCCTGACCGGTGTGTCGTTCGTCATCCTCTTTGCGATGGGAACGGTGATCTACCAATTGTTCAAGAGGATCAATATAAAGATCCTTTATGCGACAATCGCCCTGGTCTTCGCCTCCAGCCTTTTTATCGACTGGCTGATGAGCAAATAACGCCGACGAATCACGTCATTATAAATACAGCGTCGGCAATCCAGGGTACATCCTTTTTGAGAAGAGTATGCATCCTTTCCTGAAAAAGTATGCATCCTTTTCTGAAAGAGCATGCATCCTTTTCCAAATTACAGAGTCCCGAAAACAGTAGTATTCCGTCATTATAAGTACCCAATAAACTGCGTTTATCAAAAAGGGAAATGATGTCGATAGCAATCCCGTTAGGGGGACCGAGCGGGAGAACGTCATGTCGACCGAGCGCAGCGATTGGAGTCACCGCAGATCGATAAGGCAGGGGGGTGCGGTAGGGAGGTGTGTACACTCGCTGCGCGG